>NZ_NCJX01000091.1:0-24348 GCF_002282635.1 Acidiphilium sp. 34-64-41
CACGCCAGCCTCAGGCATGGTGAACATCATGATCGAGATCACCGGAATCAGTGATCGCGATCGACCGGAATGGATGATCGCGATCAACGGAATACGCACTCCTGCGTCCGGTCGAGCAGGATCATGGCACCAGCCGTGAAAATCAGATTTCCCAGCGCGTGGGATGCAAACCAGACAAGCCATGCCGCGCCGTAGCCGCCTGGTGGACCGATCGCGGCACCGACCACGGCACCGAGTCCAGGCCCGGCAATACCGATGGCGAGCACGAGCTTGAGCAGACCATTCAGCCGCCGCAATCGCGGGCGGGTGCCCCGCGGCAGCCAGGCGATCATTGCGGCGCTGGCAATTTCGATGCTGTTCGCTCCCCCCCACGAGAAAGACGTCACCCAGGTCGCACCCGCTGCGAGGCTGGCGAGCACGATGCCCGCCGCACTGGCGATAATGATCGATGCGGGGAGGCGCCAGCCGGTTGGCTGGCGAGTCAACAATAATGCGAGCGGCAGGGCATTCGCCGGCCAGCACGCTGGAATGCGGTCACCGAAGCGGCAGGCATAAAGGCTGATTGCGGCCAGCGCGGCGGCGACGACCGCAACAACGACAAGTGCCACGCCCGTGCCCGCGCGCGGCTCATTGCCTTGGCGGACCGTGCCGCTCTGCAACAGCGGATCGAGCCAACCAAGCCTCACCACAGCCGAAGCCGGCGCAATCGCTTTCGAAAAAAATGCACAAACCTATCCTGACCTGAGTCGAAACCATCAATTCTGGTTTCGACATCAAATCAGGTTCAGATTAAAATGCCGTTAATGTGAAGTCAGGACGGTGCCGAAAATCCGTTCAATCGGCCGCCAGAGCCATGTGCTTGCGCGCAATATCGCCGCTGACGTACGATTCCAGCGCCTCGCCGATCGCTTCGGCATGATGGGCGAACACGTGATCCGCCCCGGCCATGACGCGATAATCGACCGTGACGCCCTTCTGGGTGTTCAATTTGTCGACCAGTTTGCGGACCGAAGCTTCCGGCACCAGCTCGTCGGCATCGCCGTGGATCATCAGCCCGCCGCAGGGGCAGGGGGCCAGGAACCCGAAATCGTAATGCGCAGCCGGTGTGCCGACGCTGATCCAGCCCGAAACCTCCGGCCGGCGCATCAGCAACTGCATGCCGACGAAGGCGCCGAACGAATACCCGGCAATCCATAGCCCGCCGTGGCCGGGGTTCAGCGCCTGCATCCAGTCGAGCGCGGCGGCCGCGTCGTTAATCTCGCCCATGCCGCCATCATAGCTGCCCTGGCTGCGTCCCACGCCGCGGAAATTGAACCGCATGACAGAAAAGCCAAGTCGTTGAAAAACCTGATACATCGTGTAGGTGATGCGATTATTCATCGTGCCGCCGTGCAGCGGATGCGGGTGCAGCACCAGCGCCAGCGGCGCACCCCGCTCCTTGGCGTGGTGGTAGCGTCCTTCGAGGCGGCCATCAGGCCCGGCAAATGTGACTTCAGGCATCGGTTTATCAGTTCTTTCTCAGTCTTGGTATCGATAGCGAACACGCTCCCTGGTCGGTTGACCGGAAGCCCAACAAACTCTACCCGCGCTCCTAAGCGCGTTTCACGGGAAATCTCGCAAAAGCCCATACCGCCCATTCGCCCGGCAAATCAACATAATTGCCGATTGGGCAGACCAGCCTCCAGTAAATAGGGACCCTTGAGGCGTTATCGACCGGCTTAGACTGCATAGCTACTCTCCTGAACGACGATACCCCGACAGACCCCGCCTTGAGCGGTCAATTTTTGTGCCGACAAACCCGATCGCAGCCAGGCTTCACGTCAAAGCCAGGAAACAGCGCATCGTTTTCATACGGTACCGCCCGATTGCCATTGTCGCGACATCAATTATATACAAGTGATGTTTATACGCGGTAATCCCGTGATTTCCTATGGAAATGTCGTATGAGCCGCATGTTTTTGCGTGAAACGGTCCGAGCCTATCGTCAGCGGGATCCCGCCGCGCGGTCGGACATCGAGGTTTTGCTCTGCTACCCTGGGCTCCATGCGGTGTTGCTGCATCGCGTGGCACATGCGTTGTGGCGCAGCCATGCGTATCTGCTGGGGCGACTCGTCTCGCATTTCGGCCGGATGCTCACGGGAATCGAAATTCACCCTGGTGCGACCATCGGGCGGCGCTGCATCATCGATCACGGCATGGGCGTCGTGATCGGTGAAACCGCCGAACTCGGCGATGATGTGTATCTCTACCATCAGGTCACGCTGGGCGGCACGTCGAGCGATCACGGCAAGCGCCACCCGACTCTCGGCAATGGCGTCATCATCGGCGCCGGGGCGAAGGTGCTAGGTGACATTCTGATCGGCGATAACGCCCGCGTCGGTGCCAACGCGGTCGTGGTCGCGGCAGTGCCGCCCAATACCACGGTCGTCGGCATTCCGGCCCGGCCGGTCGAGCGTGGCACCGCGGTGCGCCCCTCGAAGCCACGATTCGACCCGTACGGCACGCCGTGCGACCCGTGTATCGATCCGCTGTTGCATGAAATCGACACGCTGCGTTCGGAAATGAACGATCTGGAAGCGCGAATCGCCCGCGCCGAGGCCCTGCGGCCCGCCCCCGCACCGGGGCGGGAGGCCAATGTCGATGAACGCGTCGAACGAAGCTGACCCTCTCTACCTGGATGCCAACGCGACCGAACCGCTGCGCCCGGCCGCCCGCGCGGCGCTGATCGACGCGCTGGACATCCTGGGCAATCCCGCCTCCATCCATGCCGAGGGCCGCACCGCCCGGCGCGGCCTCGAGACTGCCCGGACCATCATTGCCGCCCGGTTCGGCGCAAGGGCGCAGGATGTCGTGTTCTGCTCGGGTGCGACCGAAGCCAACGCCATGGCGATTCACGCCTTCGGTGCGACCCGCCCGATCGTGATCGGCGCGACCGAGCACGATGCCGTGCGCGCCGGCGCACCCGCCGCCGAGATCATGCCGGTCGATGCGGCCGGTCTCGCCGACCTCGCCTGGCTCGAGGCCGAACTCACGGCGCGGCCGGGCGCCCTGGTCTGCGTGATGGCGGCCAACAACGAAACCGGCGTGCTCAGCCCCATCGCCCCGATCGCCGCGCTCTGCGCCGCGCATGGCGCGTTGCTGCATGTCGATGCGGTGCAGGCGGCCGGGCGGATTTCCATTGATTATCTGGCGCTCGGTGCCACCAGCGTCGCGATCTCGGCCCATAAGTTGGGCGGTCCGAAAGGGGTCGGTGCCCTGATCCTCGCGCCCGGCGTCGCGGCGGGCCTGCCAGCGCTGATCGCCGGCGGCGGCCAGGAACAGGGGCGGCGCGGCGGCACGCCGGCGCTGCCCGCGATCGCCGGTTTCGCCGCCGCGATCACGGCGTCCGATCCTGCCGAGGCGCCGCGCCAAACGCGCCTGCGCGACGCGATCGAGGCCGGCGCGCGCGACTATGGTGCCATCGTGATCGGCACCGGCGCACCGCGGCTGCCCAACACGACCTGCCTCGCTCTGCCCGGGCTGGCCGCCGAGACCCAGGTGATCGCGCTCGATCTCGAGCGGATCAGCGTCTCCGCCGGTTCGGCCTGCTCGTCGGGCAAGGTGGCGCGCAGCCATGTGCTGACGGCGATGGGCCTGCACGACCTCGCCGGCTGCGCCATCCGCGTCTCCCTGCCGTGGAACGCGCCCGAAGACGCGCCTGCCCGGTTTCTCGCCGCATATCGGCGTCTTGCCGCGCGCGCCTTGCGCAAGCGTGGCGGGTTCTCTAACTCACCCGAAGCGTATATCCCGTCCCTGGTTTGAAGGTTTCCGATGCCAAGCATGATATTTATCGAGCGCGATGGATCGCGCCGCACCGTCGATGCGCCGGTTGGCCTCTCGGTGCTCGAAGTGGCGCATAAGCACGGCGTCGATATCGAAGGTGCGTGCGAAGGCTCGCTCGCGTGCTCGACCTGCCATGTGATCGTCGATCCCGACTGGTATGACCGGCTCGGCAAGGCGTCCGAGGATGAGGAGGACATGCTGGACCTTGCCTTCGGCCTCGAAAAAACGTCCCGCCTCGGCTGTCAGATCGTGATGTCGCCGTCGCTTGATGGCTTGGTGGTGCGGTTGCCGGCCGGCGTGCGCAACGCGCAGGGTGGGTAGGCACAATCATGCGGATCGTGGTTGCCATGTCGGGTGGGGTGGATAGTTCGGTGGTTGCCGGGCTGATGCACGCGGCCGGGCATGAGGTGATCGGGGTGACGCTGCAACTCTATGACCACGGCGCCGCCGCCGGCCGCAAGGGTGCCTGCTGCGCCGGGCAGGACATTCACGACGCGCGCAATGTGGCGGACCGTCTGGGCATCGCGCATTACGTGATCGATGCCGAGGCCGCGTTCCGCAAGGCGGTAATTGCCGATTTCGCGGAGTCCTACGCCACCGGCAAAACCCCGGTGCCGTGCGTGCGCTGCAACCAGCATCTGAAATTCGGCGACCTGCTCGGCCTCGCGCGCGATCTGGGCGCCGAAGCGCTGGCCACCGGCCATTACGTCCGCCGCGAACAGGGCAGGGATGGGGCCGAACTGCATCGGGCTGCCGATGCCGCGCGTGATCAGTCCTGGTTCCTGTTCGCCACCACGCGCGACCAGCTCGAATTCGCCCGGTTTCCGCTCGGCTCCATGCCGGACAAGGCCGAAGTGCGCGCCCATGCCGCCAGCATGGGCCTGCAGGTGGCGGACAAGCCGGACAGCCAGGATATCTGCTTCGTCCCCTCCGGTTCGTATGCTGATATCGTGACGAAACTCCGCCCCGATGCCGCCCTGCCGGGCGACATCGTCGATCAGGACGGCACCGTGCTCGGCAGCCACCAGGGTATCGCGCGCTACACGGTGGGCCAAGGCAAGCGCCTGGGTGCCGCATCGGGGCGCGTCGTCACCGAAATCGATGCCGGGCGCCGCCGCCTCGTGGTCGGGCCGCGCGGCACGGGTTCACGCCGGGTGCGGCTTGCCGAGCCGAACTGGCTGATCGAGCCGCCGGGTACGCCGTTTCGCGCGACCGTCAAGCTCCGCGCCCGCGAGACCCCGCAGGACGCGGAAATCGACGCTGCCACCGGCATCGTCACGCTCGATACCGCGGCCCTCGCCGCACCGGGGCAGGCCTGCGTGATCTATGACGGCACCAGGGTGCTGGGCGGCGGGTTCATCGTCTGACGGCCAATTGATACCGGCGCCGCGTAACTCTTGCCGGTTTCAATCGGCGAACCGCGCAATCGACTCTGGTTTCGCCCGTTCATCGCGCTATAATGGCGACGCGCCGCCGCTTTCGTGCCACGCAAGCGGCAGCGCAAAACTTCGGGCGTGACGGTTTTCGGCCGTCGTGCCACACCATAGTGCAACCATCGCTCCGGCATCGACCGGCGCGACAAAAACATAAAGGATCCCGCCGTGGCCAACGAAAAATCGCAGAACGTGCAGGACGTCTTCCTGAACCATGTTCGCAAGAGCAAAACCCCGGTCACCGTGTTCCTGGTGAACGGCGTCAAATTGCAGGGTGTCATCACCTGGTTCGACAATTTCTCGGTTCTGCTCCGCCGGGACGGTCATACCCAGCTGGTCTACAAGCACGCGATCTCCACCGTGATGCCGGGTGCGCCGATCCAGCTGTTCGATGCGACCAAGGCCGAGGGCAGCGTCGCCGCCACCCCCTCGCAGAATCCCACCACTTTGAGCCTGATGAACCGCGCGGAGCCCGATCGCGATGACGAGTAGGTTTATTTGACCACCGAAACCCAGGCCGCCCCGACCCGCGCCGCGATTCTGCTCCCCTGGGAGCATGGGTCGCGGCGCGATCGTCTGCGCGAGGCCGATGCACGGCTGGCCGAAGCCATCGGCCTCGCCGCCTCGATCGGGCTGGTCATCGCCTATCAGGACACGCTGCAAATCCGCGCGCTCCGCCCCTCGACCCTGTTCGGCGAGGGTCAGGTCAGCCGCATCGGCGAGGCGATCACCGAGGCCGATATCACCGTCGCGGTGGTCGATGCCGCGCTCAGCCCGGTGCAGCAGCGCAACCTCGAACGCGCCTGGAACTGCAAGGTGATCGACCGCACCGGCCTGATCCTCGATATTTTCGGCGAACGCGCCCGCACCGCCGAAGGCGTGCTGCAAGTCGAACTCGCCCATCTCGCCTACCAGCGCTCCCGCCTGGTCCGCTCCTGGACCCATCTTGAGCGCCAGCGCGGCGGTTTCGGCTTTCTGGGCGGCCCCGGCGAAACCCAGATCGAGGCGGATCGACGCCTGATCACCGACCGCATCGCCCGCCTGAAACGCGAATTGGAAGATGTCCGCCGCACCCGCGCCCTGCACCGCACCGCGCGCAGCCGGGTGCCCTATCCGGTGGTCGCCCTGGTCGGCTACACCAACGCCGGTAAATCGACCCTGTTCAACGCGCTCACGGGTGCCGCCGTCCAGGCCGAGGATCAGTTGTTCGCAACGCTCGACCCCACCATGCGCCTGATCGTGCTGCCCTCCGGCCGCCACGCCATCCTGTCCGACACGGTCGGCTTCATCTCCGATCTGCCGACCGAACTGGTCGCCGCATTCCGCGCCACGCTCGAAGAAGTCGCCGCCGCCGATATCCTGCTGCACGTGCGCGACGCCGCCCACCCCGACAGTGCCGCCCAGCGCGCCGATGTGGTCACCGTGCTCGATGGCATGGCCGATTCCGGCATGATCGATGCCGGCTGGCAGTCGCGCAGCTTCGAAGTGCTCAACAAGATCGACCTGCTCGCCCCCGAATTGCGCGACCTGCCGGATACCACGGCCATCGCGGTCTCGGCCCTGTCCGGTGAAAACCTGATGGCGCTGCGCGAGGCGATCGATGCGCGTCTGGCCAGCAGCATGCACCTGATCGACTACACCCTGCCTTCGTCGGATGGCGCCTCGCTCGCCTGGCTGTACCGCCATGGCGAGGTGCTGGCCCGCGCCGATCTCGATGACGACATCAAGGTCACCGTCCGCCTCCGCCCCGAGGACCGGGCCCGGTTCGAGCGCGATTTCACCCTGCCCGCTGCGAGTTCCGCCCCATGATGCTCGATGAAGCCGATCTGGTCGCCATTACCGAGCTGATGCGCCATGTCGCGAAAACCATCATCATGCCGCGCTTCGGCCATATCGGCCCGGCCGATCTGCGCACCAAATCCGGCCCGCTCGACCCGGTGACGGTGGCCGACGAAGCGGCCGAACGCGCACTCACCCAAGGGCTGCGGCAGTTGTTCCCCGGCATCGCGGTGATCGGCGAGGAATCGGTCGCGGGCGACCCCACGCTGATGGGGGCCATCGGCGGTTCAGCACCGGTATTCGTGATCGACCCGATCGACAGCACCCAGAATTATGCCGCCGGCCTGCCGCTGTTCGGCGTCATGATCGCGCTGGTCGAGGATGACGAGACCACCGCCGGCCTGATCTATGATCCGATCCGCGACGATACCGTGGTCGCCACCAAGGGCCACGGCGCCTTCCTGATCCGCCGCGCCACCGCCGGCGATGCCGCCGGGCCGGACGATTGGGTGCGCCTGCACGTCGCCAAACCCGCGCCGCTCGATGCGTCGATCGCCTCGGTATCGTGGCAATACATGCCCGAGCCGGAACGCTCGCTCGTGCTGCACGGCCTGACGAAGCTGGGGCAGACGCCGAATTTCCGCTGTGCCGCGCACACCTACCGCGCCCTGGCGATGGGCCATATCCATGCCACCGTCTCGCGCCGGACCCTGCCGTGGGATCATGCGGCGGGCGCCCTGATCGTCGCGGAGGCGGGCGGCTATGTCCGCAAGCCGGATGGTTCGCCCTGGCACCCCTCCGAGCTCGATGGCGGCATCATGGCGGCGGTCGATGAAGCGAGTTGGCAGGCACTAAGCCAGGTGTTCGCCTGAACGCGGCTCGCTGGCTTTAACCTGCCGCCACAGCGCCTCCATCGCATCGAGATCGGCCTGCTCGGGCGTGTTGCCGGCGCTGGCCAGCAGCGCCTCGACCGCGCGAAACCTGCGTTCGAATTTCGCATTCGCCCGGCGCAGCGCGGCATCGCCGCTGCACCTGAGCTTGCGCGCCAGATTGACCATCACGAAAAACAGATCGCCCAGTTCATCCTCGATCCGGTCGGGATCGTTGCCCGGCAGCTCCGCGCGCAGTTCGGCGATTTCCTCATCGAGCTTGTCGAGCACGGAGGCGGCATCCGGCCAGTCGAACCCGACGCGGGCGGCCCGGCTCGCGAGTTTCTGCGCCCGCAGCAGCGGCGGCAGCGTGGTCGCAATCCCGTCCAACACGCCGGTTTCGGCCCTGCCGGCCCGTTCGCGCGCCTTGTCCGCCTCCCAGGTCGCGGTCTGCGCCCCGGCATCGCGCATCGCCGCATCGCCGAACACATGCGGATGGCGGCGGATCATCTTGGCCGTAATACCCGCCGCCACCGCCTCGAAATCGAACCAGCCGCGCTCCTCGGCGAGGCGCGCGTGATAAACCACCTGAAACAGCAGATCGCCCAGTTCATCGCGCAACGCAGATGGATCGTTATTCACGATCGCATCGGCAACCTCATAGGCCTCCTCGACCGTATAGGGAGCAATGGACGCGAAATCCTGCACCCGGTCCCAGGGGCAGCCTGAAACCGGATCGCGCAGCGCTGCCATCACGGTGAGCAGTCGGGCCAGGCCAGTGCTTTGTCGTTCGGAGTCGGTCATGCGGCCTCGGGCGTTCGGGGTGGATCGGCGTCTGGTCACGCCGGCGTGATGGCGCGGATTCGCCAAACCACACTAATATAGCGGTCAAGGAGAACAACCATGCTGATCAGACATCGACCCGAATGGGACCTGCCCGAGAGTGCCGCCACGCCGCAGCACATCGTGATGAACCGTCGCGCGGCACTCGCGGGCCTCGGCGCCGCAACCATGGGCTTCGGTGCGATCGGCACGGCCCAGGCGCAGAGCGCAATGAAGGTCACGATCGAGGACCCCGGCTATTCCGCCGCCGCGATGCGCTTTCAGCCCGGCCGGCCGCTGACCCCGCAGAAAGACGCCGAGCGATACAATAATTTCTACGAATTCGGCCTCTCGAAGGATATCTGGCGCGCCGCCCAGAAGCTGCCGATCGAGCCCTGGACCATCAAATTCGACGGGCTGGTGGAAAAACCCTTCACGATCTCGTTCGATGATCTGATGAAGCAGGTGAAAACCGAAACCCGCGTCTATCGCCACCGCTGCGTCGAAGCCTGGGCGATCACGGTGCCGTGGGAGGGCTTCGCCATGAGCGATCTGGTCAAGCTCGCCAAGCCGCTGTCCTCGGCGAAATATCTGCGGTTCACCAGCCTCGCCGATGCCAAGACGATGCCGGGCTTGTCGATCCCGTTTTTCCCCTGGCCCTATCACGAAGGCCTGACCATGGCGGAGGCGACCAACGAACTCGCCTTCGTCGGCACCGGCCTCTACAACCAGCCGATGCCCAAGCAGGACGGCGCGCCGATTCGCGTGATCCTGCCGTGGAAATACGGGTTCAAATCGGCGAAATCGATCGTCCGGATCGAATTCGTCAAGGATCAGCCGGAAACCTTCTGGCAAAAGACCAGCCCGGACATGTACGGGTTCTGGGCCAATGTGAACCCGAAATTCCCGACGCTGCGCTGGAGCCAGGCGCGCGAACGGATCATCGGCACCGACGAAACCGTGCCGACCGTGATCTACAACGGCTACAGCCAGTGGGTCGCACCGCTTTACGCCGGCATGAAACAGGACCGCACGCTGTTCATGTAACGGAAACCGACACCCCGCGCGCGGTTGATCGGGCGGTGGCTATCCCGCCAGATTACCCGCGCGTTTTTCCGTTTATTGCGTATAAAATGCATGCTGTAAAACTTTATGCGTAAATGCAATGATTCGGTTAAGTTAAACTAAATCTATAACAAAGAAAATTTATCTTTACTTATTTTTTTAAGGCTGTTCATATTCCGGTTCTGCGATGGAACAAACTTCGCGGGGACAAAACGGCACGAGCCTCAAGGTGGTGCGTTTACGGGAGAGACATGCCATGGCCGAACACCTGAGACTCGATTCATATCTGGATTTTGCCGCCGGCCGCACACCGCATCTCGTCGCGGTCTGCCAGACGGTTCATTCCATCGCCGCCGCAGGTCGCCAGATTTCGCGCATCCTCGCGCGCGGTCCGCTGGCCGGCAATCTCGGCGCGATCATCGGCGCCTCGATCGACGGTGATGGCCAGAAGGCGCTGGACGCCATGACCCACACCATTCTCCGCGAAGCCCTGGCCCGCGCCCCGGTCGCGGTCTTCGCTTCGGAGGAATCCGATGAACCCGAGGTGCTCGACCCGCATGCGCCCCTCGCCGTCGCGGTCGATCCGCTCGATGGTTCATCCAACATCGACACGCTGGCCCCGATCGGCACGATCTTCTCGATCATGCCCGCCGGCATGGGCGTCGCGGATGATCCGGCAGCACCCTTCCTGCAGCCCGGCCGCCAGCAGCTTGCCGCCGGGTTCGTGATCTACGGCCCGCAGACCGCCCTGGTCCTCACCCTCGGTGCCGGCACCCGCGTCTTCACGCTCGACCCGGACTCCGGCGCCTTCATCGCAACCCGCGGTGAAATCGAGGTGCCGCACACCACGCGCGAATACGCGATCAACGGCTCGAACCTGCGCCATTGGGACCCCGAGATCCGCACCTACATCATGGAGCTGAAAAAAGGCCGCAACGGGCCGCGCGGCGAGGATTTCAACACCCGCTGGCTGGCCTCGATGGTGGGTGACGCGTTCCGCATCCTGATGCGCGGCGGCATCTATCTCTACCCGGCCGATCAGCGGCGCGGCTATCGGGCCGGGCGCCTGCGCCTGGTCTAGAAGCCAATCCGATCGCGATGCTGATGGAACAGGCCGGCGCCGCCGCAACCGATGGCCGCACCGCCGTGCTCGATCTCGTCGCGAACGACATTCACCAGCGCTGCCCGCTGGTGTTCGGCTCGACCGATGAGGTCATGCGCGTGGCCGATGCATATCACGCCGGTGCGGTGAATGAATCACCGCTGTTCAAGACGCGCTCGCTGTTTCGCAAAACAGCGAGCACGATCGAATCACTGGCATGAGCCGCAAGCACCCGATCATTTCGGTCACCGGCTCGTCCGGCGCGGGTACCACCTCGGTCCGCAACGTGTTCGAGCAGATCTTCCGCCGCGAAAAAATCGAGGCGGCGATGATCGAAGGCGATTCCTTTCATCGTTACGATCGCGCTACAATGAAATTGAAAATGGCCGAGGCGGAAGCGGCGGGTAACCGGCATTTCAGTCATTTCAGCCCCGAAACCAATCTTCTGTCTGAATTGCAGGAGACCTTCGCAACCTATGCGGCAACCGGCCGCGGCAGATCTCGCCACTACATCCATGACCAGAGCGAGGCCGAACAATACGGCGCCGCACCCGGCACGTTCACGCCATGGGAAGACCTGCCCGAGCATACCGACATCCTGCTCTACGAGGGTCTACACGGTGCCGTCCAACACGGCGATATCGACACTGGCAAGCACGCCGATATCAAGATCGGCGTCGTACCGGTCATCAACCTCGAATGGATCCAAAAAATCCATCGCGACAGCAAGACCCGCCAGTATTCAACCGAAGCGGTGATGGACACGATCCTGCGGCGGATGCCCGATTACGTTCACTACATTTGCCCCCAGTTCACCTATACCGACATCAACTTCCAGCGCGTGCCGACGGTCGATACCTCGAACCCGTTCATCGCCCGCTGGATTCCAACCGCCGATGAATCGATCGTGGTGGTGCGGTTTCGCAATCCGCACGGCATCGACTTTCCCTATCTGTTATCGATGCTGCACGGCAGCTTCATGTCGCGCGCCAATTCCATCGTCTTGCCCGGTAATAAATTCGATCTGGCCATGCAACTGATTTTAACGCCGGTGATCATGCAGCTGATGGATCACAAAAAGCGGGCTGTGCGATGAAAATGCAGAGAAAAAGTCAAGGGAACGTCTTCTTTTTTGTAGACAAAAAAGAAGCAAAAAAAACTTTGTTGGTTGGGCGCTTGCCTTTGAAAACAACTGTGTATCCGTTCTTGAAAGGTTTTTGATATGGCACGCATCACTTTGCGTCAGTTGCTCGATCACGCCGCCGAACGCGGCTATGGCGTCCCGGCGTTTAACGTTAATAATATGGAACAAGTGATCGCGATCATGGAGGCGGCGGCCGCAGCCGACGCGCCGGTGATCTTGCAGGCATCGCGCGGCGCACGGTCCTACGCCGGCGACGTCATGCTGGCAAAAATGATCGAGGCCGCAGAAATCACCTACCCTGCCATTCCGATCTGCCTGCACCAGGACCACGGCAACGACGAAGGCACCTGCCTCTCGGCGATCCAGCACGGCTACACCAGCGTGATGATGGACGGTTCGCTGAAAGCCGATGCCAAGACGCCCGCTGATTACGACTACAATGTTGCGATCACCGCGCGTGTGGCTGATCTGGCCCATCGCGTCGGCGTGTCGGTCGAAGGTGAACTCGGGGTGCTCGGCAGCCTCGAAACCGGCATGGGCGAGGCGGAGGATGGCCACGGCGCCGAGGGCACGCTCTCGCACGACCAGTTGCTGACCGATCCGGATCAGGCGGTCGAATTCGTCAAAGCCACCAAGGTCGATGCGCTCGCGGTCGCAATGGGCACCTCGCACGGCGCCTATAAATTTTCCCGCAAGCCCGATGGTGCGATTCTCGCGATGCACGTGATCCGCGCGATCAACGAACGCATGCCCGCGCTGCACCTCGTGATGCACGGATCATCCTCGGTGCCGCAGGAGTTGCAGGAGGCGTTCAACCGCTACGGCGGCGCGATGCCACAAACCTGGGGAGTGCCGATCGAGGAAATTCTGGTCGGCATCCGCCACGGCGTGCGCAAAGTGAATATCGACACCGATTGCCGCCTCGCGATGGCGGCCGCTCTGCGCAAGGTCGCGACCGAAAAACCGGCCGAATTCGACCCCCGCCAATTCATGAAACCAGCGACCGCAGCATTGCGCGATCTTTGCCGGCAACGCTTCGAAGCGTTCGGCACCGCGGGCCAAGCATCGCGCATTCGCCCCCAACCGCTCGCCGCCATGGCGCGGCAATACGCTACCGGCAGCCTAGACCCCGTCTTTTCCGTTCGCGCCGCCGCCTGAACGACAACCGCTAACCGGAGACCCGACAATGGACACACCCACACCGAAAATAGCCGATGCCAAGACCGTCCGCGGCAAGGACCGCTATCGATCGGGCGTTATGGAATACAGCAAGATGGGCTATTGGGAGCCCGATTACGAACCGAAGATCACCGATGTCATCGCGCTGTTCCGCATCACGCCGCAGGATGGTGTCGACGCGATCGAGGCGGCGGCCGCGGTCGCTGGTGAAAGCTCGACCGCGACCTGGACGGTGGTCTGGACCGATCGGCTCACCGCCTGCGAGAAATATCGCGCCAAAGCCTATCGGGTCGACCCGGTGCCGAACGGGCCCGGCCAGTATTTCGCCTACATCGCCTACGATCTCGCGCTGTTTGAACCCGGCTCGATCGCGAACCTCACCGCCTCGATCATCGGCAACGTCTTCGGTTTCAAGCCGCTCAAGGCGCTGCGGCTGGAAGACATGCGGATGCCGGTTGCCTATATCAAAACCTTCGATGGTCCCTCCACCGGCATCGTGGTCGAGCGTGAGCGCCTCGATAAATTCGGGCGCCCGTTGCTGGGTGCCACGGTCAACATTGGCGCGACCGGTTTCTATACTGCATGGAAGCGGTCAATCGCGCCCAGGCGGTATCCGGCGAAGTCAAGGGCACCTATCTCAACGTCACCGCCGGCACGATGGAGGAAATGTACGAGCGCGCGAATTTTGCGCATGAACTCGGCTCTACCATCGTGATGATCGACCTTGTGATCGGCTACACCGCGATCCAGTCGATGTCGAAATGGGCGCGCAAGCACGACATGATTCTGCACCTCCATCGCGCGGGCCACGGCACCTATACGCGCCACAAAACGCACGGCGTGTCGTTCCGGGTCATCGCGAAATGGATGCGGCTTGCCGGGGTCGATCACATTCATGCCGGCACCGTGGTCGGCAAGCTCGAAGGTGATCCGCTCACCACGCGCGGTTTCTATGACGTGCTGCGCGAGGACCACAACCCGATGCGCCTCGAGCACGGTATTTTCTTCGAACAGGATTGGGCGGGCACCCGCAAGGTGATGCCGGTGGCCTCGGGCGGCATTCATGCGGGGCAGATGCATCAATTGCTGCATCATCTGGGTGAGGATGTGGTGCTGCAGTTCGGCGGAGGCACCATCGGTCATCCGCTCGGCATCGCCGCCGGTGCAACGGCCAACCGCGTCGCCCTCGAAGCGATGATCCTGGCGCGCAACGAGGGGCGTGATTACTACCGCGAGGGTCCGGATATTCTCGCCCAGGCGGCGCGGCATTGCCTGCCGCTGCGCCAGGCGCTCGATACCTGGGGCGATGTGACGTTCGATTATACTTCGACCGACACGCCCGATTTTGTTGCTTCCCCGATGCCAGCATACTGAGGATCAAGACCATGCGAGTCACCCAAGGCTGTTTTTCATATCTTCCCGATCTGACCGATGAACAGATCAGCAAGCAGATCCAGTATTGTCTCGACAATGGCTGGGCGGTCAATCTCGAGTATACCGACGATCCACACCCGCGGAACACGTATTGGGAAATGTGGGGTCTGCCGATGTTCGACATCCGTGACGCGAAAGCGATCATGGGCGAGTTGAACGATTGCCGGCGCATCCATACCGATTGTTACATCAGGCTCAGCGCGTTCGATGCGACGAACACCTGGGAGTCGCTGCGGATTTCCTTCATCGTGCAGCGGCCGGCCGATGAAGCCGGGTTCATGCTGACGCGCCAGGAAATCGGCGGGCGGATGATGCGTTATGAAACCCGGGCCTATGGGCTGCAAAAACCGGAAGGCTCACGCTACGGCGGCTGAGGGAGATGATGATGCTCGACCATGCGGAACCTGCAATGCGCCCGACCGAACCGATCGACCTGAAGGCCGAATTCGCCGGTGCGGGCATCAGCGAAGTGCTTGATGGGCTTGAACGCGATCTGGTCGGGCTGAAGCCGGTCAAGGCGCGCATCCGCGAGATTGCAGCGCTCCTGCTGGTCGAGCGGGTGCGCCAGAAATACGGCTACGCGACCGAGGCGCCGACGTTGCATATGTCGTTCACCGGCAATCCGGGCACCGGCAAGACCACGGTGGCGCTGCGGATGGCGAGTATTCTGAAGGCGCTCGGCTTCGTTCGGCAAGGCCAGCTGATTTCGGTGACGCGGGATGATCTGGTCGGGCAATACATCGGGCATACCGCACCGAAGACCAAGGAGATTCTGAAAAAGGCGATCGGTGGCGTGTTGTTCATCGATGAGGCGTATTATTTGTATCGGCCGGATAACGAGCGCGACTATGGTCAGGAGGCGATCGAGATCCTGTTGCAGGTGATGGAGAATCAGCGCGAGGATCTGGTGGTGATCCTCGCGGGGTACGCCGACCGGATGGACAAGTTTTTCACGCTCAATCCGGGGTTTCGCTCGCGCATTGCTCATCATATCGATTTTCCTGATTACGAGAATGCCGAGTTGCTTTCGATCAGCGATACGATGTTGCAACGGCAGAACTACCGGTTCAGCCCGGAGGCGCGGGCGGTGATGGACCGGTATATCGCGCGGCGGCGGGAGCGGCCGTATTTTTCAAATGCGCGCTCGATCCGCAACGCGCTCGACCGGGCACGGTTGCGCCAGGCGAACCGGGTGATCGCGCATGACGGGCTGATCGATCCGGCGATGCTGACGATGATCGAGCCGGAGGATCTGCTCGGTAGCCGGGTGTTTCTGGAGACCGATACCAGTTCGGGAGAGATCGATGCTTGACGCCGCCGCGACGCGCACCGTGCTGATCGCGCCATCGATCCTGTCCGCCGATTTCTCCGCCCTCGGCGAAGAGACCCGCGCGATCGTGCAGGCGGGCGCGGATTGGGTACATATCGATGTGATGGATGGGCATTTCGTACCGAACTTGACGTTCGGGCCGATTGTCGTGAAATCGCTGCGGCCGCACACCGCTGCGGTGTTCGACGTGCATCTGATGATCGCGCCGGTCGACCCGTACCTTGATGCGTTTGCCGATGCGGGGGCGGATATCATTACGGTGCATGCCGAGGCCGGGATTCATCTTGATCGGACGGTGCAGGCGATCAAGGCGCGCGGCTGCCGCGCGGGCGTGGCGCTGTGCCCGGCGACCTCGGAAGAGGCGCTGCGCTATGTGATCGACCAGATCGACCTGGTGCTGGTGATGACGGTGAACCCAGGGTTTGGCGGGCAGGTGTTTCTGGACAGCCAGTTGCCGAAGATCCGGCGGGTGCGCGAGATGATCGGCGCGCGGGACATCCGGTTGGAACTTGATGGTGGGGTAACGCCGGAGAACAGCGGCGCCTGCATCGCGGCGGGGGCGGATGTGCTGGTGGCGGGATCCGCGGTGTTTCGAGGTGGCGTGGCACGCTACGCCGAGAACATCGCGGCTTTGCGCGCTGGTGGCCTGCGGCGGTGATGCGGCGGTGGCGGGATGAGACGGTGTGGTTGCGACGCTCGACGTTTCGGCTGGGCTGTCGGCCAGGATGGCGGCGCAATGCTCGTTCAGCGCGGCGAAATAGGAACTGATGGCGCGGTGGAGCGTGGCGGGCATGCCGGCGGCATCACAGAGGGCGAGCATCAGATCGCACAGGACTGCTAACAATGCTGCGATGCATTGGGTTTTCTGGGTGGCTGTCAGGGCCGGTCGTGGCGTGGTCACACTGGTTTATAGGCCGGGTGGGAGGGGGGTGGGCAAGCGGATATGTGCGAGGAAGAGCCATGCGGTTGCACTTGTAACGGTGGCCTCGAAATCCTTTGAAAGGCGCCGACCTCTGCCGCGCCAGGCGAAGGGTCGCTCCATCCCCTCCAGCAATCTTCCACCGGCTTACGCTAACGGAACCTTTGCTGCTTCCGGCCGGCGGCGTGGCAGGAGTTCGAACCCGCTGGCGGTGTCGGAGCGCTCAATCGGGCCCGACAAAGACCGCAAGAGCGCTTGCCGCGCGGCCGGATGGTGAAATCGCTGTCCGGGCCGGTCTAAATAATTGACCGTCTGGACGATTTATTTTATTGTTTGCCCAAGCTGAAGTAAATAACAATTTTCCCGGGGGGTAGACTGTCCACCATGCTCCGAAACAGGACCGCTATGATCGACGATGTCGGTGCACTGAGGGCGCTTCAGCTGGACCGGTTGAAAGCCACTGCCGCGCATGCCTATCAGAACAACAACCATTACCGTCATGCGTTCGACAAAGCGGGCATTACCCCAGCCAATCTTACGTGCCTTGCCGATATCGCGACATTGCCGTTCACCACCAAGGGCGATTTGCGTGCGCATTATCCGTTCGGCTTTTTCAGCGTCCCGATGGATCAGGTGCAGCGGGTCCACGCCTCATCCGGCACGACCGGCAAACCCACTGTTGTAGGGTATACGAAATCGGACATCGAAACCTGGGCGGCACTGGTCGCTCGCTCGATCGAGGTTGCCGGCGGCAAACCCGGCATGAAAATCCATGTCGCTTACGGCTATGGCCTGTTCACCGGCGGCCTTGGCGCGCATTATGGCGCCGAGGCGGCGGGCTGCACCGTGATCCCGATGTCCGGCGGTCAGACCGAAAAGCAGGTGCAGATGATCATTGATTTCCAGCCAGACATCATCATGGTCACGCCGAGCTATATGCTAACGATTCTCGATGAGTTCATCCGCCAGGGCATCGATCCTCGTTCGACCTCGCTGAAGATCGGTATTTTTGGCGCGGAACCCTGGACCGATGCGATGCGCGCGGAGATCGAGTCGGCCTTTCACATCGATGCGGTGGATATTTATGGCCTCTCGGAGGTCATGGGGCCGGGGGTTGCCAGCGAGGGGGCGGCCATGAAAGACGGGCCGACGATCTGGGAGGATCATTTTTACCCGGAGATCATCGATCCGGTGACGGGCGAGGTCTTGCCGGACGGGGCGGTTGGGGAGCTGGTTTTCACGTCGCTCACGAAACAGGCGATGCCGGTGATCCGCTATCGCACGCGCGACCTGACCTGCCTGTTGCCGGGGACTCTGCCAGGACCGTTGGGCGCGATGCGCCGAATGGGCCGGATCATGGGCCGGTCGGACGACATGATGATCATCCGCGGTGTTAACGTCTTTCCGACCCAGATCGAGGAATTGCTGTTCGAATGCGCTGGCCTGGCGCCCCATTATTATATCGAGCTGACCCGTCCCGACCGGATGGATGAGATCAAGGTTTGCGCGGAAGCCAAGGTCGATTGTCTCGATGAGGGGAGCATCGCCGCGCAAGGCAGGAAGCTGCGTGAGCTGATCAAGGGACGCATCGGCATTACGGCTGTGGTCGAGATCGTCATGCCGGGGACGATCGCGCGATCGCTGGGGAAGGTTCAGCGGATCAGGGATCTGCGCAAGCTGGCCGGATAGGGACGAGGCGATGGTATCGAACCGTAATTGTTGCTAATCTGGCAGGCCGCCCAGAAACATTTCGGTCGCAAGATCGGCGATCTTGCCCGCTTTCGTCGGACCGTTCGGGTCGAACCAGATATGGGTCCAGTTCAGCATCCCAAAGAACATCATGACGATTGGCCGGCGCAGTGCCGGGGATTTGGTGAGCTTTGGGCGCAGTTCGATCGTCAAACGGTCCACCACGTCCAGCAGATCGCGCTGGTGCTTGACGATGATCGCGCGCCGCGGCGCGGGCAAATTTGGCAACTCGTTCAGCAGGATCTTTTGGCTGGCCTGCGCGCCGCTATAAAGCCGCATCAGCGCGTGGGCGAGTGCGCGCAGCTTGGCATCCGCTGCGCCCTCGCCGGCTTCGATCCGTGTGGCCGCCTCGACGAGGGTTTGGACATGCGTGTCCATGACGTCGAACAGGATATCGTCCTTGGCGGGATAATAATGGTAGAGCAATGATTTCGAGATAGCACAGGAGTCCGCCAGCTCCGCGACGGAGGCGCCCAGGAAGCCCTTTTTGGCGTAGAGCAAGGCGGCGGCTGCCATGATGGCCTCGCGGCGCTTGTCGTAATCCGCCGATTGCGTTCTTGCCATGAACCAGTTGATCCCGGATGTTCACTCACCCGGATTGATAGTCCGAACGGACGGGTTTTGCTACACCCCGCGGACGCGTAAAGACAGTTTCAAATCGCATCGATCGTCAGCGGATCGTGGCTCGCCACCGATGCGCCGGTACCGGCCGCGGCGGCATGGACCGCGCGGATGGCGGGGAGGGGCAGGGTGGTCCGGCGTTTCCCAGGTGAGGGTGAAAGGCGGGGACGGGCGGGTGGTCGCGCTGTTTCAGGGGCTTGGCCGGATGATCGGGGCAAAAGTGCTGCCGGGCGCATAAATTAATTGACCGATCGGTCGGGTTATCGTAGTTTCAAATCCGTCCGGAGGAGCAGGCGCATGGATACTGTCGAGCTGAGCAAACAGAATGACATTGCGGCCATCGCGGCGGACGATGCGGGGCGGCACGCGGCGTTCGAGGCGCGCGTCGCGGCGGACGAGTTCATCGAGCCCAAGGACTGGATGCCGGAGGCGTATCGCAAGACGCTGATCCGGCAGATATCACAGCACGCGCATTCGGAAATTGTCGGGATGTTGCCGGAGGGCAACTGGCTGACGCGCGCACCCTCGCTGCGGCGCAAAGCGATCCTGCTGGCGAAAATCCAGGATGAATGCGGCCATGGGCTTTATTTGTATGCCGCGGCCGAAACATTGGGGGTGTCGCGCGACGAGATGACCGAAGCGCTGCATGCGGGACGGGCGAAATACTCCACGATTTTCAATTACCCCACGCTGACCTGGGCGGATATCGGCGCCATTGGCTGGCTGGTGGACGGTGCGGCGATCTTGAACCAGGTGCCGCTGCAGCGCACCTCGTACGGGCCGTATGCGCGCGCGATGGTGCGCATCTGCAAGGAGGAGAGTTTCCATCAGCGCCAGGGCTATGAGAGCATGATGCAGCTGGCGAACGGCACGCCGGCGCAACAGCGCATGGCGCAGGATGCGCTGGACCGCTGGTGGTGGCCCTCGCTGATGATGTTCGGGCCACCGGACGACAACTCGCCGAACTCCGCGCAATCGATGCGCTGGCGGATCAAGCGCGATACCAATGACAAGCTGCGCCAGAAATTCATCGACGTGACGGTGCCGCAAGCGCAGGCCCTGGGGCTGACGATTCCCGATCCGGACCTGAAATGGAATCCGGCGCGCGAAAGCTATGATTATGGCGCGATCGATTGGGCGGAATTCTATGCCGTGGTGCGCGGCGAGGGACCGGTGGCGAAGGACCGGATCAAGGCGCGGATTGATGCCTGGGAGAGCCAGTCCTGGGTGCGTGAGGCCGCCATGGCGCATGAGGCCAAGCGGCAGAACAAGGCGGCGTGACATGAAAGAGGGTCTGCCGCTCTGGGAAGTTTTCGTGCGGGCCAAGAACGGCCTGTCGCACCGGCATGTCGGCAGCGTGCACGCCGCCGACCCGAAAATGGCGGTGGAGGCGGCGCGGGATGTTTATACCCGCCGGATGGAGGGGGTCAGTCTGTGGGTGGTGCCTTCGGCTGCGATCACCGCGTCCGACCCTGGCGACGCGGCCTGCCTGTTCGAGCCGGCGCAGGACAAGGTTTACCGGCATCCGACCTTCTATGTTGTGCCTGATAATGTGAAGCATATCTGATGGCGCACGATCTTGCTGTGCGGTTGGGTGACGACGCGCTGATTCTGGGGCACCGGCTGAGCGAATGGTGCGGCCATGCGCCGACGCTCGAGCTTGACCTGGCGCTGACCAATATCGGGCTCGACCTGATCGGACAGGCGCAGTTGTTCCTGGGACTGGCTGCGGCGGCGGAGGGCGAAGGGCGCGACGCGGATGCGCTGGCCTATCGGCGCACCGAGGATGCGTTCCAGAACTGCCTGCTGGCGGAACAGCCGAACGGCGATTTCGCGCGTACCATCGCGCGGCAGTTCCTGTTTTCCGCTTGGCAGGAATTGCTGCTCCGGCGGCTGGCGGATGCTGCGGACCAGGAGATCGCGGCGATCGCGGGCAAGGCGGTCAAGGAAGTCACCTACCATGCCAGCTTTGCCGCCGGCTGGGTGGTCCGGCTTGGCGACGGCACCGCCGAGAGCCATCAGCGCATGATCGCAGGGCTCGACTGGTGCGGGCGTTTTACCGGTGAGCTGTTCGAGGATGGTTGCGCGGCGCTGCGCACAGAATGGGATGCACGCGTGGGTAAGGTATTGGCGCAAGCCGGGCTTGACGCGCCTGAGCCGGTGCGCGGCATCACCGGCGGCAGGCGCGGGCGCCATTCCGAACATCTGGGGCATCTGCTGGCGCAGATGCAGTATCTGCCGCGAGCCTATCCGGATGCGGTGTGGTGAGCGCCACCATTGCGGAGCGGCTTGTGGCGCGGATTTATGAAATTCTGGGCGCGGTGCCGGACCCTGAGATTCCGGTGATTTCGGTAGTGGAGCTCGGTATTGTGCGCGCGGTGCGCGCCGGCGTACCGGCGGCGGTGGTGATCACCCCGACCTATTCCGGCTGCCCGGCGACGGTGGCGATCAACAAAGCGGTGCGCGCGGCGCTGGATGATGCCGGTTTGCGGGATGTCGTGGTCAAAACAGAATTGTCACCGGCCTGGACGACGGATTGGATATCTGATTCAGGGCGGGCGAAGCTGCTGGCCTACGGCATTGCGCCGCCGGAAACCGCAGCAGAGCGCCGGGCGCGGCGGGATGCGGCGCCGGCGATCTGCCCGCAATGCGGTGCGGGCAGGACCGCAGAGATCAGCCAGTTTGGCTCGACCCCGTGCAAGGCGCTGTGGCGCTGCCTTGAGTGTGCCGAGCCGTTCGACCGGTTCAAATGTATATAGCGGGCGCCATGGACAAACCGAAAACCAGTTTTCACGCGCTGACCGTGGCGGAGATCACGCGCGAGACGCGTGATGCCGTCTCCATCCGTTTCGATGTGCCAGACGCGCTGGCGCCGCATTTCACATTCAAGGCCGGGCAGTATCTGACGCTGCGGGCGGAGATTGGCGGTGAGGACGTGCGCCGCAATTATTCGATCTGCGCGGCACCGGCGGAGGGCGTGCTGATGGTGGCGGTGAAAGCCGTGGCCGGCGGCAAATTCTCCACCTACGCCAACAATGTGCTGCAGCCGGGCAATCGGTTGGAGGTGATGCCAGCCTCCGGCCGTTTCACGGCACCGTTCGGGGCAGAGCGGGCCTTGTCCTATGCCGCGTTCGCCGCCGGCTCCGGCATCACGCCGATCCTTTCGATCCTGAAAACCGTGCTGCACAGTGAGCCGGCAAGCCGCTTCAAATTGTTTTACGCCAACCGCCAGAGCGGGCAGATCATGTTCGCCGAGCAACTGGCCGCACTCAAAAACCGCTACATGGACCGGCTGGAAATTTTCCACTTCCTCTCGATGGAAGAGGACGATGTGGCGCTGTTCAACGGCCGGCTGGACGCACGAAAATGTGCGGAGATTGTCGGCCTGTTGCTCGATCCAGCGGATTTGGACCAGGTTTTCATTTGCGGCCCGGAAGGGATGATGCTCGGCGCTGAGGCAGCACTGCTCGCGGCGGGCGTGCCGGCGGAGACGATCCTGCTGGAATTTTTTTTATCAGCCGGGCCAAGCACAGCGCAAAGCGAGAGCGCAGCAGCGGTGGTGCAAGCGGCGGCGGGGCGGCGGATGGGGATTTTGCTGGATGGCCGCAAATCGACGGTAGTGTTCGATGCCGCGCTGGGGAATATCCTGGATAGCGTGCGCGCCGCCGGGATGCCGGCCCCGTTCGCCTGCAAAGGCGGGGTATGCGCGACCTGCCGGGCGAAGCTGGTTTCGGGCGAAGTGGATATGAAGGTGAACTATGGGCTGACGGCCGATGAGGTCACCCAAGGCTATATTCTAACCTGCCAATCCGCTCCGCGCGGCGATGATGTGGTGATAAGCTATGATATGTAGGTTGGCCGAAGTGCGGGAATAATGCCAGAGCGGATCGGCAGCTTGCGGTCGGCTCCAGCCGAAGACAGACTGGCAGGTTTGCCTCTCATTGCGGTGAACCGCCCCGGTTTTCCCGGAGACCGTTGGTTTCATGCGCCGCCCGGGGTCGCCGCCTTTCCGCAAATGCATCCCCAGCGACAGGCTCGGCGAAGGTCCGCACCGCAGTCATGCTCGGAGCTTGCAAACAGGCTTGGCTGTTCCTCGTCAATGATCCAGCCCGTATCGCCTCAATCGGAACAAGGACCTGGGCGTGTGCCAAAGGCTAAGTCAGTTGGTATTACATCAACAAATTGCCAGTGCCCCCAGTCGTTTTCAGTCACTCCAGTCAACATGCCCAGCTTTCATAATGCCGATCTGCCGGTCAACCATCAGTCGAAAAATCTCCGATCCGGAAATCCCTATCTGTAACTTTCAGCTATCCGTCCACAGAACCTAGAGAGCGCTCGATCAATGCACGCATGACATCCCGGGACGGCATCTCTTCCCGGAACCGCTCGAACATTTCGGTGCGGGGTCTGGATGATGCAGCTTCAGATAGAATGGCCATCGCCGCTTCCGTGAAATCGTCGGGTGCTGCATGTAATACATAGGGGTCGAGATGGCAGGGAAATTTGCATGTCTCACTCAGGAGCAAGCCACCATGCATGATCGCGTAGAAATAGCGCATCTGCGATGGATGGGGCCAATTTCTATGTTGCGGAATATTCAGACTTAGGTGCGACCGCGCGAGATAATCGTTTCGGAGAAAACCCGGTGTTTTGGATTCCAGGAACGTCACTGACCGGCCCCGTGCATGGAGCCGAGAGAGCTGCGACTGCCGGTATTGGGTCATCCCCCCGGTGAACAGGAAATCGATATCCTTGCGGGTGTGGTCCGATTGGTATCGCGTCGCATATCCAGGCACGAAACGCAGCTCGAGCCGATGCACATTGTCGGGACCCAGCGCGCCTCGGTAGTTTGACAGTTGTTGTTCAGAAACGCACCAGACGGCACGCGATACACTGGCAACCAGCATGAAATTCATGCATCGGTTCAACCAATACGGAGCATTGCTGTAATGGGTGTCCAACGTCGGGTCGTCTGAGAAGTTGCGCGTTCCGGTGGATCGCGATCACTGATTCCGTTTGATCGCGATCATCGATTCCGGTGGATCGCGATCATGGATTCCGTTTGATTGCGATCATCGAT
>NZ_NCJX01000159.1:0-3117 GCF_002282635.1 Acidiphilium sp. 34-64-41
CTCTCCCTCCACCAGCCGCCTCCTTATGAGCCTCCAGAAGGAGTCCAGCTAAACCGCTTGAGATCAGATCGCTACACGATCGAGACCGGACGCTTACGGTAATGCCGCGACGGCGCAAATAGGCATCGCCAAGCGTTCCAGGCAGCGATTGAGCCTTGGCGAACAGCCGCCGGGCGGAGCGTTGAACCTGGGCTTCCATGGCCTCAGTATCGTCTGTGTTATTTGGTGCGGGATCAATGCTGACAGCGGCTGGCGCGCTTTCGCTGCCAGCCAGCCCGAGAAACCGCCGCGCCTCCTCGGCTACGTCGCGGAAATCCGTCAGGCCGCAGTTTTCTCGGATCAAATCCAGCAAATCGCCATGCGTGCCCTCGGCGGCGTCCTGTCAACGTCCGGCGGCGCCCTTGCCCGTGCCGCCGCCACTGAGCCGCACAAATAAGGACCGCCCCGGCGTATTATGCACATCTCCCACCAGCCAATAGCGGCCCTCGCGCCGCCCGGCGGGCAAATAATGCCGGCACACTGCCTCAGCCTGCCGGGCCAGCATTTGCGCCAGCTCAGCCACAGGCATGGAAAAATCACGCTTGGGCATCGCTTTCTCCTCCACCACCAAAGAGTTTCCGCCAACCGGAGCACCAGCCCATCAAGCTGCCGAACAGCGCAGCCTATCGTTCCGCCCCGCCCAGGCGCTATCTTCCGAATCGGAAGTTGACCGGGCCACCACGCCCACCAAAAATCTTCCGCTCCCATGGCATCCATGCTACAAGTGACCAGCTAACTGGTCAGGAGTATCCCATGGGCAGCGTTAACCTCGCCGACGCCAAGGCACATCTGAGCGAGCTCGTCGAACGGGCCGCCGCCGGAGAAGCCGTGCGCATCACCCGCCGGGGAAAGCCAGTGGCGCAACTCGTCCCGGCTGACATCCCGCGCAAGCCGGTCAATCTCGGGGCTTTACAGGCCGCAACCGCTAATATGCCCACCCAGGCTGAGCCCGCGCGTGAGGCCATCCGTAAAATGCGCGACGAGGCGCGCTATTGAGCCTGTATCTCGACACGTCGCTGCTGGTTGCCGCCCTGACGAATGAAGCCGAGACTGAGCGCATGCAGGCCTGGCTGGCGGCACAGCAAGCCGGAGAGCTGGCGATCAGCGACTGGGTGATGACCGAATTCTCATCCGCCCTGTCAATCAAATTACGCACCGGCCAGCTACAACCCGTCCACCGCGCCGAAGCCTTGGCGATGTTCACACAACTCGCCGCTGAAAGTTTTTTGCACCTGCCGGTCAGCGGGCCGCAATTCCGGACTGCCGCCCGCTTCGCGGACCAATACACGCTGGGCCTGCGCGCGGGCGATGCCCTGCATCTGGCCATCTGCGCGGATCACGGCGCCACGCTATGCACGCTTGACCGCCGCCTCGGCGAAGCTGGCGCAGCACTGGGCGTGAAAACGATGTTGCTGTAATCGCCCACGCAAAATGGGCCGTCCCGCTGCCGGGTTCGGCCCATCCGCATTGGTCATGGTTCTGCGTAAATTGTCCCGGGCATCCTTCTACCCGCCCTCCTGCCCGGCGATGTCGGCAAGACAGTCCGACAGAAACTCCGTGGTCGAGCAGCCTTTGATGGCATCGGCGGTGATGAACAGTGCCATGCCGCCAAAACCATCGGCGCGCATTTTTGAACAGGTGAATGCCGTGGTCACGGTGATATAACGAAGCTTGGCCGAACGACGCACGATGTCCTGAAGAATCACCTCCCAGGACACGGCGCTTATATCCAGGTCGACGGATGTATCATCCGCAGCAGCGTTTTTGAGTTTTTCTTCCACATGGTTGCGCACCTGGCTGCCGCTGCCGCAGGCTTCATCCAGCGCAGCGCTGAGTTCGGCGCGATTGACCCAGATCAGATCCGATGGGCCCTGCCAGGAATGGAAATAGGTTCCATCGCCATCCGTCTCCGCATCGAACATATGCGAGAGCAACAACAGCTCCAGCTTCGTCATATCCGTATTCGGAATGATCTCCGGTATCACGGTCGGTGAAAAATAATCCGCCATGTCGGCCTCCAGAAATGCAAAACCCGGCACGGGGCCGGGTTATTGGTTGAAAGAGATAGATGGTGAAAACCGATGCTCAGGCAGCATCGACTTCAAATGGATCAAGCAACCTATGCAGCGCCATGGCCCGGCCCATCCAGGGTTCGGGGCGGATCGCTTTGATCCAATCCGCGAAGCCCGGTATGAAGCCGAGATCTTCACGGACATGCTGCTCGCCGATCAGGCGCACAGGTATTATCCGCCCAGTCGAGATCGTCATGACGGAACCAAAAAATCTCTCCGCCATGAAAATTCCCTCGGCATGATGGCGAAGTGCTCGATGCCGAAAATCAGCAGAGATCATCTTGCTCTCATCGAACCAAGAATGCAGCGGTAAGAAATCTTCTGCCGCGCCGCCCCATTTTTTTGCAGAGGATAAAGCGTGGTGATAAGGATGTGCCATTTCCTCCTCCTCAAAATTCATGGGAATAGTTTTCGGTGGCGGTATAGCGCTCATTATAATCGAGCGTGATGCTGCACTCCGTTACGTCGAAGATAAAATCGCCATAGGCGCCATCATTGTTTTCCCAACCGCAATGCGTCTGCGCCAGAAAATCATAGGACAGCGCCTCAATGGCTTCGCGCACCGTGTGGGTCTGGCGTTCCATGTCCGGGCTATCCCAGCCCGGCCGGAAAATCTCGATCCGCTCATCCGGCAATTATAGCCGTCGAAATTCACGATCACGGCGGTAATGTCACGTTCCGCCAGAATGCCAAACAGCGCCTTCTTGTTGCCATCTAGCAAGGCACAGGCGCGCTCGCGATACGCGCGTTCTTTTTGTTCCCATGAAGCCACAAAAGGATCGATCATAGGAAGTGATTGTTGGTCTGGCGCCTGATTGTGATTGTCTGACATGATCTGTCTCCAGAAATGCAAAACCCGGCACGAAGCCGGGTTTGGATGGTGTGAAGGAATGGAGGCGAGGCGGCCTTTGGGCCGCCTCGGGGTTCTGGGATCACTCCGCCGCGATCTCGTGCGGCTCGAGCTGTGCTTCGTCTTCAGCGGATGGAAGATCGGCAGCCTCAACCG
>NZ_NCJX01000160.1:0-2734 GCF_002282635.1 Acidiphilium sp. 34-64-41
ATGATCCCTCCGTCCTCGCGAATCGACAGAAATCATTCAAACACAGCCACAAAAATTTGAGAATCCCCCGCGAGTCAACCGTTTAGCCGGTTGGTATTACAACATCAAAAGCTCGCTCGCCGCAATCCAGCGGAAGACCGGGTGGCTGCCGCCGCGAGAGCCTCGCCGACCGATTCAGACTGCCGCTTGGGCCAGCCTGCTCGGCATGATGGACGATGCCGATCTGAGCCGGCCGACGATGCGGCGCTTCGCGGTCTTCTGCGAGGAGCGCAACATTGCACCCGATTGCGTCGCGCTCGAACAGCTCGACGCCTATCGCGAAGCGCTCGCCGCCACGAATGCCAAGGCGCCCGAGCAAACAACGTGCAAGATAAAGAGCCTTTGGAATCAGCTGTGTCGCGACAATCGCGACTTCCCTGGCCAGGAACTGCCCGCCGGCCGCAGCCGGCTGACAATCCGCGACGACGCCAACGGCATCCCTGCCAGCTTTGCGGCCGATCTTGACGCCTATCTTGCAAAGCTTCGCAAGCCGGGGCCCTTCGAAAAGGGCTTCAAGGGGCCCGCGGCCGAAAGCACCATGCGAACCCGCGGAGGTGTTCTTGCCCTCGCCCCTCATCGGCTGGTGAATCGCGGTTGGCCTGCGGCAAGCCTGACTTCTCTCGCGGCCATCCTCACCCCGAACGCCGTCGAGGCGATTCTGACGGACTACTGGGAAACGAATTGCGCCGACGGTGCATGGACGCTAGGCGCCGAATCCACGGCGCAGGCCCTCGTAGTGGCGGCGCGTCAATGGAGCAAATTACCGACCGCAGAGCTGGAACAAGTCATCGACATTTGCAAACAGGTGCGAGCGAAGCATCGCGGTTTCACCGCGAAGAAGCTCGAACGCCTCGCGCAATTCGACGATCCCAAGATCGAGCGGCGTTTCCTGCAACTGCCCGAAACGCTATGGCGGAAGGCGCTGAAATTCGCCAGCGCCGGCAAGATGAAGCGCGCGGCCGACACGGCGAAGTACGCCCTTTCGATGGCCATACTGTTCGACAAGCCTTTGCGCGTCGCGGATCTTTCGATCCTCGATCTCGCCCTCGATTTTGCTCGCAACGCCAAGGGCAAGATCACCGGGATCAGAATCTCTAATGGCCGGGCGTCAAAGCGGGCGCCGGTCGTGGAGGGTGCGCTATCGGCACAGACGGTGCGCATGCTGGAGGCTTATATTACAAAATTCCGCCCGGTCCTGCTGTACGACGATTCGACCTGCCTGTTCCCGGGACGGGCCAGCGGCCATCTCGGATCGCAATCGATGGCCAGCCAGATCCGAACCTTGATCGCCCGAGAGCTTGGCGTCGATGTCAATTCCCATTTGATTCGCGCCTATGTCGGCACGGTCATCCTTGATGAAGACCCGCGCGCCATCGCACTCGCCCAGCGCGTGCTCGGGCATCAAACCGATGCGACCACCTTGCGGTTCTACGCCGCGCAACGCGGTCGGGCGGCGAACCGCGCCTACGCAGAGTTGATCGAGCGCCGGCGTCGGCGGTTGCGGACGAATGTGAAAGGCTGAAGCCATGTCCACCGACCCTTCTGCCAAAGGCTTACCGAGCCCTGACGATGCCGTTCGGCGTTACAAGGGAACGCGGCGGGGACTGCCACTGGATATTTGGCCCGCCGAAGATCGGGCCCGCTGGCGTCGCTTGAAGGAGAAGCATGGCCTGTTCGACCGGCAAGCCATCCTGCACCGCCTTGAAAAACCGACAGTGCGGGGACTGGAACAATCCGTCGGTCGCTTCCTCGGCTATCTGGTTTATGTCCGGGCGCTGGCACCCGAAGTGTCGATCGGCTCCCTGCTCACGCCCGACCTCGTGAATGATTATGCCGGCTTCATGTGCGAGCGCCTGCGTGCGGGATCAGTTCACGAGGAACTGCGCCGGTTGCATACCGGGCTCGGCATCCTGCTGCCAGGCCACGATCTTGCTTGGGTGAACACGCTGCCGCTAAAGCCGAACCGTGCCGAGATCGTTGCGTCCCGGAAGCCTATCAACCGCCCGGATGCGGCGCGCGTTCTTGCCGCCGCTTATCGCGTGTTCGATACAATCCCGATCACACATGATGATACGGATACCAGCCAGGCAGCGCGAAACAGCTTGATCGTCGCTTTCTGCGTCCTTTTCAGCCTCAGGCTTGGCGACCTCACGCGCATCCGAATCGGCGAACACCTTCGCCAGACCGGGTCGCGCTGGCGGCTGATGTTCCCCTCCGACGTCAAGAACGGCGCCCTCCTGCTCTTCGACGTTCCACCCGAACTCACGAAACGACTCGAACTCTACCTCGCGACCTGGCGTCCGGCCCTGCTCGGCAACCGTCTCGACCATGGCCATATATGGATCGCACGTGGCGGGCGGCCACCTCGAGAAGCGATGATCGCCGCCGGAATCGATAAGTTCGGCCGTACCCACCTCGGCCATCCCTTGAATAGCCATGTCTTTCGCCATGCCTTCGTCGTCACAACGATGATACGCAACCCGGCGGACGCCGACCTTGCCGCCGCCGGCCTCGGTCACACCAGCGAGCAGATGGTACAGAGCTGTTATAGCCGGTCTGGAAGCCAGGAATTGTCGAAGCTCTGGCTCAAGAAACTCATTACTCAGCAGTCGGTAATATAGGCGACATTTGGTGCTTTGAAGAATGATTGCACGAGACGTGGTTTGCGCTTGATGGCGGCGAGTTGGGCTTCGAT
>NZ_NCJX01000092.1:0-10743 GCF_002282635.1 Acidiphilium sp. 34-64-41
CCGAGCCAGGATTCGAAATCTGCCACGTCCATGGATCGTCTCCTCACATCAAACCAGACCCTCGTAGCCAATATCAACAGCTAACGCCACAAGAGCCATATTGGTGATCGACAGCCCGGCCTGCCTGTCCAACAGCGACCCGATGGAACTGGCCGCGATCGTCGGGCAGATCGTCCTGGTGGTCGAGGCCGGGCAGACAAGGCGCAAGGATGTCGAGGGTGCGCTCGATATGATCGATGCCTGCCCGAACATCAGCCTGGTGCTGAACCGCATGACCCAGCGTGGCCGCGGCAGTTTTGCGTTGTGATGCCGAACGACCGACGCCCCGTGTCGGTCCGCGTGGTATTTCGTCGTCATTTCGGATCGGTTTGACTGGTCCATCGCGTCGTTTCGTGCTCCTGTACTTAAGGTTGCAAAAGAAAAGGTTTGGGGATGCGAGCAGGTCGGAGTTTAGCGAGCGTTTCATGGATGGCTTTGGCGGCCGGTGTCGCCATCGCCGGACCCTGCGGGCTGGCCCGCGCCGATGGCGGGACCGGTAGCGGCGCTGTTGCGTCATCCTCGAGCGACGCCACCGCGGCATCGGCCACCCAGAGCGGCTCGACTGCCTTGAACCCCGCGGCTTCCGGGCTGGAAACGCTCGGCGGTGCGCCACCGTTCGGCAGCGCGGTGCGGCTTGGCAATGTCGGTACCTTGTCGAACGCACCCGGATCGGGCGCGTTCGGGAATGGGGCCGGCGGCTTGGGCGGCGGCGCGGCACCGGCGCCGTTCCTGACCATCGTGCCCTCGATCGGCGCATCCGAGCAGTTCGTGACCGGCGGGAACTACGGTGGGAACGGCGGTAGCGGCCATGAATTCGTCACCTCGATCAATCCTGGCCTGTTGATCAACGGCGCAACGCCGCGCACGACGTTCACGCTCGACTACAATCCGAGCATCCAGTTCTATTCCAATCAGCAGCAATCGACCCGCATCGATCAATCGCTCGACGGCGTGATCGATGCGACACTGCTGCCCCGCTCACTGACGGTCGAGGCACGGGCCTACGCGACCGATCAGGCGACAACAGGCGGCTTATCGCCCGGCGGCACCTCGATCTACAACAATAACAACACCACGTTGACGCAGAGCTATTCGGTCACCCCCTCGTTCAACGATGTGTTTCGCCTCGGCACGCTCAACCTGCTATATTCGGCGCAATACACTCGCCAGTCCGGCGCTTCGGCCTATCTGCCCGGGGCCAATCAGCCGTATTTTCAGAGCAATAATCTGTTCGCGCAGACCGAAGCCGGTAGTTTCACCACGATCCCGTTTTTCCAGCGGTTCGACGATACCCCCAGTTTCTCCGCGACCGAGGATGACGGCACCGGCGTGCTCAGCGGCGCGCATCAATATTTCATCGCCGACAAGCTGCGCTACGCTCTCACCCCTTACGTGGTGCTGTCGGCCTCCGGCGGCTACGAGGATATCGCCTATTCCGGCATCCCGCCGACCCTGATCCGCGATGCGACCTGGAGCATCGGCACCACCATCCGCTTTCCGGAGGGCGGCGTGCTGAAGGCGCGGTATCAGCATATGTACGGCTTCAATTCGCCTTATATCCGGTTCGATTACCAATTGACCGCGCGCACCACGCTGGCGGCGTCCTATTCGGAAGTGCTGTCGACCCAGCAACAGGGTGTCGGTCTCGGCGTCGCGTCGAGCAGCGTCAACAGCGTCGGCCTGCCGGTCGGCGGCCTCAGCGGCCAGCCGGTGCTGCTGACCAACCAGTCCCTCAGCGTGCAATCCGGCCTGACAAAGAACAAGCAGCTCTCCGCGTCGCTCACCACGCAATTCGCGCGCGATGTCGTTTCGGTCTCGTTGCAGGCCTATCAGGATACGCTGGTCGCGACATCGCCGGGGCTCGCTGGCTTCTCGCAGAAAAGCGCCTCGATCTCGCTGTCGGAATCGCACGAATTGTCGGAACGGTTGAACGCGCTGTTCTACCTCAACTACGGACGCACCTCGTCCCCCGCGCTCGGCGCGTCCACCACATCCACCTACGGCGCCAGTGCCGCACTCACCTACCGCGTGTCGCCCACGCTCTATGCCAATACGCAGATCAGCGTGACCAACCAGGGCTATAACAGCTTTGGCGGCGGTGGCGTCGGCTATTCCGGCTACGGCAACAACGGCGTGGAGACAATCTTCACCGTCGGCATCCAGAAAACCTTCTGAAAGGGGCACCGTGTTTCTCGAACACCTCGGCCTGGCGGACATGCCGTTCCGGCTCACACCGGATGATCGGTATTACTATGCCAGCAGCGAACACAGCCGTGCGCTGTCGCATCTGCTGTTCGGCCTAGCGCAGAGCGAGGGGTTCGTGGTCATCACCGGCGAGGTCGGCGCCGGCAAGACCACGCTGGTCGAGCGGCTGACGGCGCAGCTGAACGAAGCGACCTACCGGCTGGCCAGCATCTCGACCACGCAGATCGACCCCGAAGACATCTTGCGCCTGATCGCTGCGGATTTCGGCCTGTCGGCGGCCGGCGACAAGGCGACCTTGCTGCTCCGCCTGAAGGAACGCTGGCGGGCCGACCGGTTGCGCGGCCGCCGCGCCCTGATCGTGGTCGATGAGGCGCAGGGTCTCGCCCCGGCGACGCTCGAAGAACTGCGCATGCTGTCGAACATGGCCGAGCGCGGCCAGGCGCTGGTGCAAATCGTGCTACTCGGCCAGCCGCAGTTCCGCGACCTGCTCGCCCACCCCGATCTCGATCAATTGCGCCAGCGCGTTCTGGCCTCCTACCACCTCGGCCCGCTCACCCGCGAGGATACCGAGGCGTATATCCTGCACCGCTTCACCGCCGCCGGCGGCAAGGCCGAGGGTTTTTTCGACGCCGGCGCGCTCGATGCGATTTTCGACGCAACCGGCGGCCTGCCACGGCGGATCAACCGGCTGTGCAGCCGCATCCTGCTGAACGCCGCCCTCGAACACTACCCGGTGATCACCGCCGACATCGTCGGCCCGATCGCGCGCGAGCTGGAAACCGACCTCGAAGGCCGGCCCGCCGCCATCACGCCCGTAACCGCCGGCGAGACCGGCCGCGATCAGGGTGACCAGGTGGTCGATCGCCTGTTCCAGGTCATCAAATCCCGCAATGAGCCCTGAACCCACGATGACGGCGCCCGCGACCATCGCCAATGCCCTGACCATCGACGTCGAGGATTATTTCCAGGTCCAGGCCTATGCCGGCGCGATCGATCGCGCCGATTGGGACAAAATCCCCCGCCGCGTCGAAGCCAACACCGATCTGATCCTCACCGCCCTGGCGCGGCACGGCACGCGCGCGACGTTCTTCACCCTCGGCTGGGTCGCCGAACGCCACCCCGCGCTGATCCGCCGCATCACCGCCGCCGGCCACGAGCTCGCCAGCCACGGCTACGGCCACCAACTGGTCACCGACCTCACGCCGCAGCAGTTCCGCGACGATCTCACGCGCGCGAAAGCGATCCTGGAAGACATCGGCGGCGTCGCCGTCGCCGGCTATCGTGCACCGACGTTTTCGATCGGGCCGCGCAACCCCTGGGCGTGGGATGTGCTGGCCGAAACCGGCCATACCTATAGCTCCAGCGTGTTTCCGGTCCGTCACGATCTGTACGGCGCGCCCTCGGCACCGCGCGGCCCCTACCAGCCGGCGGCGTGCAACCTGGTCGAAATCCCGATGACCACGGTGCAACTGCTCGGCCGCAACCTGCCCTGCGCGGGCGGCGGCTATTTCAGGCTGCTGCCCTACGCCGCCTACCGGTTCGGCGTGCGCCACCTGCACCGGCGTGAGGGCAGACCCGCGATTTTCTACTCCCACCCCTGGGAGTTCGACCCCGCGCAACCCAGCGTACCGGCCGCGAAATGGTCGTCGCGCTTCCGCCACCGGGTCAATCTGGCGCGCATGCCCGCACGGCTCGACGATCTGCTGGCCGATTTCACCTGGGACCGGATGGATCGCGTCTTCGCCGATGTCATCGCCCGCGCCGCCGCATGAGCATCACCTGCCGCGTCATGACCGATGACGATCGCATCCGCTGGGACGATTTCGTGCTGGCGCATCCGGCCGGGCATTTTTTCCATCGCGCCGCCTGGCAGGACGTCATCAAAACCGCGTTCGGCCAGCGCCCCTATTTCATGCTGGCCGAACGCGCCGGCGCCATCTGCGGCCTGCTGCCGCTGGTGCACATGAAATCCCGCCTGTTCCACCGCAACACGCTGGTCTCGACCCCGTTCTGCGTCTACGGCGGCCCGATCGGCTCGGATGATGCAGTGATCGAAGCCCTGATCGAGGCGGCAACCGCCCTGATGCGCCAGATCGGAGCGGATTCGTTCGAAATCCGCACCATCCACGATCCAGTCCAGCGCCCCGGCTGGCAGCCCGGGCCGCCGATCTACGACACATTCCGCCGCGCCCTGCCGCCCGATGAAGACGCCTGCCTGAAATTGATCCCCCGCAAACAGCGCGCGGTGGTCCGCAAAGGCATCGAACTCGGCCTGACCAGCCGGATCGACCGGGACTGGCGGCGCTTTTTCGGCCTCTACGCCGAGAGCGTGCATAATCTCGGCACGCCGGTGTTCCCCGCCCGCTATTTCCGCCTGCTGCTCGACTGTTTCGGCACCGATGCCGAGGTGCTGACCGTCTATGACGGCGATACCGCCTTATGCGCCGTGCTGTCGTTCGCCTACAAAGGCGAAATCTCGCCCTATTACGCCGGCGGCGGCACGGCGGCGCGCGGCAAGGGCGGCCATGATTTCATGTATTGGCAGGTCATGCGCCGCGCCATCGCGCTCGGGCTCGGCACATTCGATTTCGGCCGCAGCAAGCGCGACACCGGGCCGCATAAATTCAAGACCAACTGGGGCTTCACGCCGACCCCGCTCGGCTATCAATTCCTGCTCCAGCCCGGTGCCACCCTGCCCGATACCAATCCGCTCAGCCCGAAATATCAGCGCAAAATCGAACTCTGGAAGCGTCTGCCCCGCCCGGTCGCCAACGCGCTCGGCCCGTTCATCGTGCGCGGCCTGGGCTGAACCATGCGCGACCTGCTCTATCTTTGCCACCGGATTCCCTACCCGCCCGACAAGGGCGACAAGATCCGCGCCTTTCACATGATCGAGCATCTGCGCGCCAACTTCCGCATCCATCTCGGCTGCTTCATCGATGATCCGGCCGATGCGGTGCACATCCCATCCCTGCGCGCCCGCGTCACCAGCCTCGCCTGCATCCCCCTCAACCCACGCCGCGCCCGCCTGCGCGCCCTGGCCCGCTGCCGCCCCGGCGCGCCGCTGCTGACCGGCTATTTCCACGACAAGCACCTGGCCAACTGGGTCCGCCGCACCGCGCGCGATCACAAAATCGAACGGGTCATTGCCTACTCCGCCGCAATGGCGCCCTATGCCGATCTCGTTGCCAACACGCCGCATCTGCTGGACATGGTCGATATCGATTCCGAAAAATTCGCCGCCTACGGCCGCACCTCCCGCTGGCCGCAGCGCCTGGTCTGGGCGCGCGAAGGCCGCACCCTGCTCGCCTTCGAGCGCGCCTGCGTCCAACGCTTCGACCGCACCCTGTTCGTCTCGCAGGCCGAGCGCGATCATTTCGCAACCCTCGCGCCCGAATCCGCCCGCCTCACCATGGCGATCGGCAACGGCGTCGATCTCGATTATTTCGCCCCCGCGCCAAATTACCAACGGCCATTCCCCGCCAACCGAAAAACCCTGCTGTTCACCGGCGCGATGGATTACCGCCCCAACATCGAAGCGGTCGTCTGGTTCGCCACCGAAATTCTGCCGAAACTCGCCGCGCTGAACCCGTTGCTCGTCATCGTCGGCTCCAACCCCGCCCCCGCGGTCCGCGCGCTCGAGCGGGCAGGGGCGGTGCAGGTCACCGGCCGCGTGCCGGACACAAGGCCCTACCTCGCCCATGCCGATCTAATCATCGCCCCGCTCCTCATCGGCCGCGGCGTGCAGAACAAGGTGCTCGAAGCTATGGCGATGGCCCGCCCCGTGCTCGCAACCCACGCCGCCTTCACCGGCATCGATGCCGTGCCCGGCCACGATCTTCTGGTCGCCGACACGCCCGATGCCTGGGTCGCGCACGCCACCGCCGTCCTCGCCGGCCGCCACGCCGCGATGGGCGAAGCCGCCCGCACCGCCGTGCAGGCGCACCATTCCTGGGCACAAACCCTCGCCCCGCTCGATGCCCTGCTCGGCGCAACCCAGCCCTCCCCACAAAAGATCCCCGCATGAGCGCCACCACCACCCGCACAGGTCAACGCCACATACCGCAGCGCTATCGCGGCACGCTCACCGTGCTCGCCGCCGCCCTCCTGCTGATGGCCCTGGTCTTCCACGCCGAAATCGCCGCCGCGGTGCAGGTCTGGGCGGCATCCACCGCCTATAACCATTGCTTCCTGATCCTGCCGATCGCCATCTGGCTCGCGTGGGACCGTCGGGGCCGCCTGCGCGGCCTCACCCCCGCGCCAAACGCCCGCGCCATCGGCCTCGCCATCCCCTGCGCCCTCCTCTGGCTCGCGGCCGATCGCCTGGGCGTGATGGAAGGCCGCCAGCTCGCCGCCATGGGCATGGTCCAGGCGCTCATCCTCGGCGTGCTCGGCTGGCGCGTCTACCGCGCCATGATCGCCCCCTTGCTCTATCTGGTGTTCCTGATCCCGTTCGGCGGCTTCCTGGTCCCCGCCCTCCAGCAATTCACCACCGATTTCGTCGATATCGGGCTGAACCTGCTCGGCATCGCTTACTACCGCCACGGCTACACAATCGAGATCGCCCAGGGCGCCTTCCACATCGCCGAAGCCTGCGCCGGCCTGCGCTTCCTGATCGCCGCCATCGCCTTCAGCGTGCTCTACGCTTTGCTGATCTTCCGCTCGACCGGCCGGCGCCTCACCTTCATCATCATCAGCGTCGCGGTGCCGGTGGTGGCGAACGGATTTCGCGCCCTCGGCATCGTGCTGCTCGGCCATCTGCTCGGCAGCGCCAAGGCGGGTGCGACCGACCACGTGCTGTACGGCTACATATTTTTCTCGATCGTGCTGTTCATCCTGATCCTGCTCGGCCTGCCCTTCCGCCAGGACAGCGCACGCCCCGGTGCGGGCACCGCCTCGGTCGAAGGCGAACCACCCCCCGCACTCGCAAGCACCCTCCGCCCCGCACTGGCCATCCCAGCCGTGGCAATCATTGTGGTCGGCCTCGCAACCTTCGTCAGCGCCGAAGCCGCCGCCACCCCCATCACCCTGCCGCCCACCCCCGCCGGCTGCACCAGCCTACCCGGCACCCAACCCCTGCCAGCCGGCGGCCGCGCCATCCGCCTCGCCTGCGCCAACGCCATCACCGCCACCATCGCAATCTTCCCACCCCGCACCGACCCGAAACCCGTGTTCGACGCACGGCGCGCCCTGAGCCTGCAAGACACCCGCGAAGCCTTCATCAGCACCATCCACATCCCAGGCGCCGACCCGCCGGACTGGACCCTGGTCACCACCAAACACGGCAATCACACAACCGCCAGCGCCCTCTTCATCGACGGCCACGGCACCAACGGCAATCTGCGCACAAGGTTGAAACTGGCCTGGACGGATTTGTTCGGCCACCCGACGCAGCCGATGGCGGTGGTGTTGGAGGTGAATGGTGCTCGAAGCACGTCACTTTTGCACTTGAAGATGTTCATACATAGCGCAACGCTTGGCCCGGCGGCGTTGGGGCGGATGGCGGAGCGGTAAGGTGATCGACCGGGTAACGAGGATGCGTTTCGATCGTGAAAACCTCAATGAGCGCGACTGCAAGCTATCCGTGCTCCGCACGACTCGATTGTTACAGCTTACCGGGCAATGTACGCAATGTTATTCACGGTTCCGTGTGGACTGTGGCGCGATCTTTGCTTTTGGGTTTTATGCGCCTTGAAGCCGCCGGAACTGGATAGGAGCTTGACGAGGTCATAATGCGATCTCTCGGATATTCAGCGTGGGTTTACAGCCCCGGCAATTGCGTGTCGTTAACAGCAATTCGGCAAAGACTAATGGTTATGTGTTTGGGGGCTATAGGATGTTTTACGACCTGAAGCGGCGTGGTTGTCGCTGGAAATTTGAGTGGAGCATCCGGGGAATTCTTGATACGCCTCCGCTCCGGTTAATTCAGGCACCTTGGACAATCGTTTCAATGGTAGGTGAGACGGATGTTCCGATGTATATTTTGGCGATCAAATCATTTTATTCGAACTTAGGATCAGGGAACGTGATCGCGATTATCTCAAAAAAAATGAAGGAAAAGGAAATTGATAAATTAAAACATCACATTGTAGGAATTGAATTTCAAATAATAGAAGAAATTGATGTCCACGCTTTCCAACATGGCGGTTGCTGGGAGAGATTGGTCTATATTTTAGATCGTGCGCGCCATGAATTTGTTATCCAGCTCGACTCTGATACTATCACAATCGGCGGTGATATAGACGAAATCAAGGAAAGAATTAACGCGAATGCCAGCTTTGCATATGTTGATCGTAATCGACCCATAATGTCGCTGTCAGCAGCTAGTGCCGAAGCAAAACTCTCAAAGTCTAATTACGTCGGGCTAGTTTTGGAACGTTCCTTTGAGAATTGGCCGAACGCGGATCGACTGAGGTATTGCCGTGGTTCCGCGGCGATCGCAGGTTTCGCACGGACAGCGGAGGGGACTACCGTGCTCGAAGAATTTTATTCCAACATGAAGGCGTCTCTTGGGCCGAGGCATCAGCAGTGGGGAACAGAGCAATGTGCGTCAAATTTCGTAATCGCGAACGCTAGCACAGTCTCGATGCTACCATTTCCAGAATATTCTACATACCCAGGACTAGGAACCGATCAAGCCGTCAAAATGTTTCATATGCTCGGAAGTGTACGGTACGCTGATGGATATTACGCCAAAAAAGGAAAAAAAATTATTGCAAAAATGAAAGAACAATTGAACTGCATGTAGTATGTTTTCCGGTCCAAAAAATTTCGTGCTGATGCGCTTCATGGTAAGGCCGCTGAGAACTGTCTCTTCATATTTATATCTGTCTCAAGAATACCACTAAGCCAATGTATAAATTTTGATCGGAGATCCAAATTATGACGAACAAACTAGCTAGTTTAAAAAAGATAATTGTTGTCCGAAACGCGCCCGATTGGAGCAAAAGTGCTAACCTCTGGCTGACAGAAAAAAGGCTCAATCCGGAGTTGTTTCTTCCAAATCCACTGCCCGCGAGTTTTCCAAAAAATGTTCAGGAACTTATCGAGATTTGGAACAGAAATTTTAATATAGATTTTTTTTCAATTAGACTAAGAATAAATGAGCTTTCGTATAAGCAATTTGAAAGAATGAAAGCAGACGCTATTATCACACAATCGATATTTGAATCTGATTTAGAGCGTTGGACATCAAATTCTATCTTGTTTTTCTCTGACGACGATGATTTTGCCCATCCAGACCTGTTCGAAAAAACTCACCGATTGATACGAAACTCAAACCTATGTATTCGATGGTCTTCTATCAGTTTGTCTAGACAGATTGAAAACAGACGAGTGGAACGACTTTTCCCGCGTTTGCGTCCATGGGTCCAATATCAGGCCAAACTTCGGCCAAATAAACTTGGTTTTTTGAAACCTTTTTTCCAGAGTAGAGCGAACATACATGGGACAAAAAATGTATTTGCAGAGTTTCCGCTTCATACAAACAATTATTTAATATATTTTTCAGACGTTTCACGCGTTAGAATTCCGGATTTTATAGATCACGTCAGTGCTTCGAAGATTATTTGGCGCTCACCGATCAAGGTTGAATCTTTAGAGAGGGAGTGGCTAAGTTTTACCAATAAGCACCCTGCTTCGATCTCCGCATTTGGCGCGATGATCAAGGGGGCAAAAAATGACGACGAGATAAAATCTCGTATGGCAAATTATATTGCGGCTCACCAGTCTCTTGTGATACCAGACGATCTCGCTTGGATGCGGCCAATTCACAGAAATATATGCGAAATTTATAATGGTCTTTTAGTCTAGATTTAGCATTTATTTGACGAAGTTTTGGCGCTATCTTGTATTTGAAAAGAGATGTTGATTTGAGGACCCGAAAAGAGATAAGAAATATATCGGAAGTGAACCATTTCAAGCACGCTCGTACCCATGCGCAGCTATCGTATCAATGTTCTCAGGGCCAGAAAGATAGGTATAATCAGCCCGAAGCGTTATCGCGTTACAATTTCTGGCGTCGGCTATCCCTTCTCAACTCCTCGCTCTACCAAAGCGTCCAACAGCCGTGGCAGTCTTGTGACCGCATGACCACACTCGTCGTAAAGTATTCATCGATGCTTGATACTAATCTGGCGCGGCATCGTCTCCTTTCGTCGTGGGACTGTAATTATCATTTTAAAACTCACAAGGTCACGAATGGATAAGAGGCTTACACAATATTCCAGGCTGCCGAAGAAAATTTTCGGACAGCTACAACTGTTGCGGAAAGACCCGGCGAGGTTTGGCCAAAATTTGTTGCAGTTCACGGACCCGGCCCTGTTCGAACAACGGCTCATCGACATCATGAACCCTATGCCGATGCACGTTCGCATCGAACAGTCGCTCGATCATCGACCGTCATTCCGTGCCTATCCGGTTGACTCAGACACCCACTAGGGCTAGTGGCCCCCGCCATGGCGGCCATTGACATTCACCAGCGTGACGAACTGGCTTTCC
>NZ_NCJX01000093.1:0-10680 GCF_002282635.1 Acidiphilium sp. 34-64-41
CAGGTCGACCAGAGACTCCTTGGAAAAGGTCAGAAGAGTTTCGCGTTTCACGAGGATGGTGAATCGAACCCGCCGTGACCGTGTCAAGCAAAATCTTCAGACCCCGATCCCGATCCCGATCCAATCAGATGGGGGGGGGGTGAGCAGATACGCGATATCGGTATCGTCATAGACCCGGCGGCCGCTTTCGGTGCGCATTGCCCGTGGCAGTACACCGGCTCTTTCGTAAAAACGGATGGTTTCGATACCGCAGCCGCTCCGTTGTGCCACAACGCCGATCGGAACTCCTGGGTCGGCCTGCCGGCTTGATGGTCCAAAATGGGAAAACATTTTTTCAGAAATCATCGAAACGCCTATTGCTCCTGTAGTTACTCCAGCATCCATAATACGGTTCATTGGAAGGACCAATACGGGTCTCGACCGGCGGCTCACGGCAAATCGGCAGGTGATCGCGATTGGTTCTCGGGATGTATGAAAGGAATGGTTCATGGACACGTTATCGCTGCGGGTTACAGGAATGACCTGCGAGCATTGCGCCCGAACCGCTGAGATAGCTTTGAACCGGCTGCCAGGTGTGGATGCAAAGGTCGCCTACGATGAGGGGATTGCCAAAATCCGCAGCGAAGCCCCGATCGGTTTCGAAACGCTCAAGGCAGCGGTTGCCGCGCACGGCTATGGCCTCGAACACCTAGTCGGAACGGATTCTCCCAAGAGGGGTGGCAGCGACGGCGAAGGGTTGCATGTCGCGATTATCGGCAGCGGCGGTGCCGCGTTCGCTGCGGCGATCCGCGCGGTCGAAAACGGTGCACGGGTGACGATGATCGAGCGCGCTCCGATTATCGGCGGCACCTGCGTCAATGTCGGATGCGTTCCCTCCAAGATCATGTTGCGGGCGGCGGAGATCAGGCACGATCAGGCGCATCATCCGTTCGCAGGCATCGGGCGATCCGATACGCCGATCGATCGTGCGCCGCTGCTCGCCCAACTCCGTGCCCAGGTCGATGCGCTGCGGGGTGCGAAATATGAGAGCATCATCGAGACCAATCCGGGCATCACGTTGGTCCGCGGATCGGCGCGGTTTGAGGACGCGAACACCCTGGTGGTAAGCGACGCCGCAGGGACGACAACCCGGCTGGCTCCCGACCGCATCCTGATTGCGACCGGTGCAGCACCAGCCATACCGCCAATTCCCGGACTTGCCGGGACACCATACTGGACCTCGACCGAGGCGCTGTTCACCGCAGCGATGCCGGCCAGTGTGATCGTGATTGGTTCGTCCTTCGTGGCGCTCGAACTTGCCCAGGCCTATCGCCGGCTCGGCGCCGAGGTTACCGTCCTCGCGCGCGCCACCCTGCTTACCCGCGATGACCCGGAACTCGGTGCAGGACTTCAAGCAGCACTCGATGCGGAGGGGCTCCGTGTTCTGACCGGAACCGAAGCTCAGGCGGTTACCTATCATGACAATCGTTTTAGCGTGGCTCTCACAGGAGGCTCACTTGATGGTGACACGATCGACGCCGAGCAATTGCTGATTGCAACCGGGCGGCGACCGAACATCGATGGTCTCGGGCTTGATGCTGCCGGGGTGCAAACCGATTTGACCGGGGCAATCCTAGTGGACGACCACATGCGCACGTCTGTGGGTCATATCTACGCGGCCGGTGATTGCAGCACCATGCCGCAACTCGTCTATGTCGCCGCCGCGGCCGGCACCCGTGCCGCGATCAACATGACCGGCGGTGACGCCACGTTGGACCTGTCCATCGTGCCGGCCGTGGTCTTCACCGATCCGTCGGTTGCAACCGTCGGTCTTGACGAGGCGCAGGCGCATGCCGCTGGCATTGAAACCATCACACGTCGCCTCGACCTCGAAAACGTGCCGCGAGCGCTTGCCAATTTCGATACCTCGGGCTTCGTCAAGCTGGTCGCTGAAGCGGGTTCGCAGCGATTGATCGGCGCCCAGATCCTGGCACACAACGCTGGTGAAATGATCCAGACGGCGGCGATTGCGATTCGGTATCGCATGACCGTTCAGGACCTTGGCAACATGCTGTTCCCGTATCTGGTGATGACGGAAGGGCTAAAGCTCGCGGCCCAGACCTTCACCAAGGATGTCTCCCAACTGTCCTGCTGCGCCGGCTGACGATCTCATCAACGGAAAGGGTTTCACATGATCAAATCCATCATTTCGAATTACATTCGCCCGCGCCGGATGGTGCTCCTCTCGGCTCTGATGTCTGTGCCGCCCATGGCGCTCGCCTCGCCCTCCGGCGTGATGGGGCCGAAAGACGCGCAGAGCCCAAGCAACAAGGCGGCGCCAGCCGCGTCGTTCGTCAGCCACGGCCAGACCATATCACTGGCGTCATATCGGGGGCATCCGGTCATGCTCTGGCAGGTCGCCACTTGGTGCGGCAGTTGCCGGGCGGGTTTGCGCAAGTTTACGCAGGAAAAGGCGATGATCGACAAATCGGACATTCGGGTGATCGTCCTGCGGGACTACAAGAACGGCGGCTATCCCGGAATTGGCATCACGAAATTTGCCGAGCAGACCGCACCGAGCCTGATGCACGATCCCCATTTCATCTTCGGCGACGACACCAAGACGCTTTATACACTCTACAACCCGCACCATTATGTCGATGTCTATGACCTGATCGGTACGGATCGTAAAACAAAAACGATGTCGTCAACACCATCTGCGACGTTCGGCAAGATCAAGGCGTTCATTGCCTCTGAACCGAAATGATGATGACCGCAACGATGCAGAATATTGTTCAGATGCCCGTTGCGATCCGATTGGCGTTCGCCGACCGACGCGCACGGCTCTGGGGTCTGGCGACATTCGTGATCGGTCTGACTTTTTACCTACTGGTCCTGCCAGCAACGGACACCGGCGGTGCGATTGGTTTGGTATCGCTGCAATTCTTGACCATCGGCGAAGTGCTCCTGGCTATGGTTATGTCGGTTTTGCTTGGTTTAACTACGGCGCTTGGTATCTATGGATTGAGACAGGGAGCACACGCAACATCCGGCAAATCCGTGATGGGCGCCATTGTTGCCGTGCTGCCGTCGCTGCTCTGCTGTTCACCGGTACTGCCATTGGCCATTGCCACTATCGCCTCGGTGCTACCGGCCGCGGGCACGCTGGGCCTGCCGATCCAGGGATTCATCGCGACCCACGAGGCATGGCTCTACGGCATCGCGATCGCGCTGATGGCCTGGGGATTCTACGGCAACGCCCGGCGTGCTCTGCATTGCGCATGTTGATACGTTCTCATCGTGATAGCCTCGCAATGGTCGCGATCCCTGGTTTTCGGCATGATATCAGCGTGAAGCAGGTGCCGTAGCGTCGCAGAAGGGCTTAGCCCCTCGACCAGGTTAGCCTATGCTCCTTGAAACGATCTCAATGAGACGCGACGAGCGTCTCGCGCCGGCGGCCGATCCCGGCACGGCACGAGCTGGTTTGCGGGGTCGGGACCCTCCGCCTTGTCAGGGTAGAGCCGGGCACCCGCCAAACAGCAGAGCGGCCCGATCGTCACGCGGGATTTGTCCTCGCAGCCGGAATCATTTTGCGGAATATCGCCCGCTGATGCGGATCGAGCGCGGCATAGGCCTTAAGATGGTAGGGGATCATGGCCGTTCCGACCCCGATTTGAGCCTTACCGACAGACTTGATATCAGCCGTGATTTGCTGCGAACTGGGGTTCGGCTGAGCAGCATCCTTCGCGTAGTCGGCATATTTCGCCTTCAATGTCGCGACCGCCGATTTCGCCGCGCCAACCATATGAATGGTCAATTCTTTTTCGGTTTTCTGCTGTGCCGGCGTCAGCCCAAGTTCCTTGGCGTGCCCAAGCACCCAAGCCGGGCCGGGATGATGGGCCCGAAAAATCATCGGGAAATTGAGCGAATGAGCCCGGAAATAGGGCTTCCATGAAGCGCCTTTCGCGGAGCCGGATTGCGCTATGGTCGCGGCGAATACGGTCGGTGCGATGGCGACGAGCGCTATTGCGGCTGGGATCGTCAGGCGGCGGTGTTTCATCGAGGATAATCCTTCGGTCTATCGCAGGCAAACGGCTGGCTGCATTCCTCGTTCGCATCGACGTGGGATTATGTTTCAACCTTTGAATATGACAAGATCGTGAGCAAAGGCGGGGGAATTAACCGATCGCCGGCGATTTTACCCCGTTTCCCCGAAATCTGCTCCTGCGGGCCGCGATTCCAAGCGGATCAGGCGGGACGTTTCCACGGCGGCCTGACGATGCTTGACGGCTTCGCGATAGACGGGATCGCGCACCATCGCAACGAACGCGGCGACGGAAGGGTATTCGGCGATGAACACTGCGTCCCAGCGCTCGGTCTCCGGGCCGATCAGCATCTGTTCGAACCGCCCGAGCCAGACCTGCCGGCCGCCGAGACGGCTAAATACCGGACCACTCTCGCGCGCGTATGTCCGATAAGCCTCGGCACCGGACATCTCCCGTCCGTCCGGATACGCAGCACGGGCTCGAAAGCGGACGAGGTTGAGCATGTGGATCGCCCCGTCGCGGGGCAAGGCCTGGAACGCCGCGAATTGCTGGCGGGTCGGGTCGATGAACTGGTCCGTGGGCTGGTTCTCCTGCGCGGGGTCGATCATGCAGCAGTCCCGCTTTGCGCTGAACCTGGCTGCTGATCGAGCCAACGTGCCAGCGCGGGCATGATCCGCTGTTTTGCCTGAAACCCGGCCGTCAGCATCGCATAATCCGAATCACGACCACTCCCTGCAATCACGGTCGGAAAGCCGGTCACGCCGGTTTGTTGGCTGATCCGGAAATCCCGCGCGGTTTCCTCGCGGAGATCGGCGTCATTAAAATGCGCGGCAAAAGCCGCCTGATCGAGCCCCGCTTCCCCGGCGATCGCGGCCAAGACGGCAGGGTCGGTGATATCGCGATTGCCGCTATAAAAGGCACGATGGAGGCGATCGAGCAGGTCGAGCGCCGCGTCCGGCGATTGCCGGCGCGCCAGCACGGCCGCACGGCAGGCGGGTTCGGTGTCGTAGATAAAGCCGTCCCGCTCGAAGAAAGCATCATCGAAGACCTGGCCGGAGGCCTCATGGACATGGTCCCAATGCTCCCTCGTGCGGGCTTTGGCGGCGGCATCCATCGGGGCAGTGGTGCCGGGGCGCAAGCCGCCGAGGATGAGGCGGATCTGTAGGCGATGGCCGAACTCAGAGCGGATCGCCTCGATCACCGGTGCAAACCCGTAGCACCACGAACACATCGGGTCGGCAAAATAGACGAGATGGGGCTGGCTCATGGGCGCTCCTGATCGATACTGCACTGGGCGGCAAGCCGGATTGTATTATAACGATCATTCTATTACATCCCTGGCCATGGTGCAACAGAGTGATCCCAACCGATGTCCCGCCCCCGCACGCTGACCGACGATATCGTGCTCGATCGCGCCGTCGGCGTGTTCTGGCGGCATGGCTATGCCGATACGTCGTTGCGCGACCTGACGACGGCGACCGGCTTGAGTGCTGCATCGCTCTATCATCGTTACCGCGATAAGGATGGTCTGTTCATCGCGGCGCTAGATCGCTATGCGCACCAAGGCTTGACGGCACGGCTGGCGAGATTGTCCGCGATCGAGGATCCGATCGCCGCGATCCGGTACTTTTTCGATGACCTCGTCCATCTGTCAGTGAACGATCCTGATCGACTTGGATGCTTGCTGGTCAACTCAGTGCTCGACGGCGGCAAGATGTCGCAAGCGGCGCGGGATACCGCGCGGACACGCCTCGGCGAAGTCGAGGCGTTTTTCGGAATCCAACTGGCGAATGCCCGGGAGTTCGGACTTACGCCTGCTGCCAGCGAGCCTGCGGCTATGGCGGAAATTCTGCTGGCAACCGTGCTCGCACTCCGGGTGCTCGCGCGTCTCGCACCGGAACGCGACCGATTGGAGCGCCTCGTCGCCCACGCATTTGCATCTCTTTCCCTCTCAAATTCGGTCCTTTGATCCAATCGAAAGGTCTCGTTCTTATGGACAAAACACAAAAACTGCATCCCGGTCAGGATTTTTCGCCGATGCACTTCAAGCGCCTCGACGGTCCCGATTATCAGTTCGGCGGTACCGGTACCTGGCAGATCCTGTTCGCCTATCGTGGCAGGCATTGCCCGATCTGCAAGGGCTATCTTGGCAAGATCAAACAGCGTCTGGAAAAATTCGAGGTGCTTAGAGTGAACGTCGCGGCATTGTCAGCGGATAGCGAGGCGCAGGCGCGTGAGACGTTCGATTCGGTCAAACCGGGCTTTCCGCTGCTGTACGGCATCGACGTGCCGATGATGCAGGAGCTTGGTCTCTACATCTCGGAACCGCGTTCGGCCACCGAAACCGATCACAGGTTTCCCGAACCGGGCCTGTTCGTGATCAACCCCGCAGGCACGCTTCAGATCGTCGATATCTCGAATGCACCGTTCGCCCGACCCGATCTCGATGTCCTGCTGGGCGGCATCGAATTCGCGATCGCCAATGCCTATCCGATCCGGGGCACCTATCGATGAGCGGTCTCGCGGGCATCAAAGCCTGTGTGTTCGATGCCTACGGCACCCTGTTTAACTTCAACTCCGCCGTCGCGCGATGCGCTGCTATTCCCGAGCTAAAGCGTGCGGTTCTGGCCACGACCTGGCGCGACAAGCAGATCCAATACACGCTCCTGCGCAGCCTGCAGCATCGGTATGCCGATTTCGAGCAGGTCACTGCCGAGGCACTGGATTACGCGCTCGACAGCACTGGACTCACCAACGCGGGGCACCGCATGCAACTGCTCGACCTGTACCAGACCGTTTCGGTCTATCCGGAGGTACCGCCGATTCTCAAAGCCTTGAAGGCAGCCGGCATCGTGACCGCAATCCTATCGAACGGCACGTCCGCGATGCTCAAGGCGGCGATCGATCACGCAGCAATCGGCGCGCAGCTTGACCATGTTCTGTCGGTCGAGACCGTCGGCGTCTTCAAGCCGGCACCCGAAGTGTATCAGCTTGCGGTCGATCGCTTGGGAGTGGCGCGTGAGGCGATCTGTTTTGTGTCATCGAACGGCTGGGACGCCTATGGCGCCGCGGTGTTCGGCTTTCAGGTCGCCTGGTGCAATCGCGCCGATCAACCGGTGGAGCGGCTGCCGGGGCAGCCGGCCATCGTGGTCAGGACCCTGTCCGAACTCGCTTTCCTATGGGCGCCCGGCCGATAACCGCGTCAATCGATCATGCTCTGAAGCTCGGATAACACAGCGACGAGATCGATTGTGCGGGACGACGTGATCTCGAGCGCCCGATCCTCGAGCGCCTCGCCATCCGGATGCGCCCGTTGCCAGGCGTGGATCGCCGCATCCCGCTCGATCAGCAGGCTGGCGATATCGTCCGCGAACAACGTGAACAAGGCGCTGATGCATCGGCTGGCCGGCGCCTGATCGGTCAAGTGGTAGGTTTTTGCGAACCCCATGGCCTGTCGCGCTGCTATGAAATCATCGCCGGTGACCCAGCGATTGGTCGTGAACAGGTGGGTTGGGCGACCGAACCGATCGAGTGCGATGGCTATGAGATGATGGATCGGAGCGTCGTCACGGCGCCCTTCCGGCCGCACGAAGGTGTGGATATGCCCGATCTCCGCCCAGTCGGCGCCGCCCTGGCGGTGCTCCTCTGGTGCATGCGCATGGAAATAGTACTGCGCACCCGTCGCCGGATCGAAGACATCTTCCGACGGGTAATGTTCGAACGCGACGAAAGGCGCGCTACTCAGCAACTCTCCGACCAGGTTGGAACCGCGGTCCTCGATCGAGCGCATAGCCGCGACCAGTGAAACGCCGGCCGCAAGACGTCTCTGGTCCAGGTCGATCTGCATTGCACTACTATTTTCCGGAGCAGGTGGCGGAGTTGGATGATTTTGTCCTCTTTCCCGACATCGCAGCGTGATTCGTTTGAGCACCGCCTGTCTTGCTGCTAGATTTCGAGCTCATGGTCTTGCCGTTGCAGCGACTGCCGCTGGTGGCTGCCTGGGCCGGTAAGGCGGTGACCAGCCCGGCAATGGCAACGGCGGAGCCCAGCGTGAGCGATATCTTGGTGATGCGGTTCGGCGACGTGGGATTGGTCATGGCGTATCCTTTCTGAATTAAGCCCTGAGCGATCGACGTGATCGCGTGCGGCCAAGACCCGGCCGATCAACGATCCCGTCACCGGATTATACGCATCGGCCGGCGGTTTGGTTACCCGCGCGGCGCCGCGTTTTTTTGGGTCAATACGGACGGGAGACCATCGACACCACCTTGACTATAATGGATTATCGAGCCACCGGTTCAGGGGGGGACAATGGCGGAGGAAGACGCCCATTGGCGTTTGTGGCTGGCGGCGGCGCAGCAAGGTGATCGCCGAGCTTATGCCGCGTTGTTGTCCGCCGCTCTACCGTGGCTGCGCCGTCGCGCGCGGGCACGATGGCCGCAATCGAATGCCGCGGATATCGAGGATATCGTGCAGGAGACCCTGCTGGCCCTGCACCGCAGTCTGCATCTCTATGAACCGCCCCGCCCGGTAGCCCCATTTTTGTTTGGCATCATGAAACTGCGCGGGGCCGATGTTCGCCGCCAGCGCCACCGGCACGCGGCGCACGAAACAGTTTTAGATGATCTTCCTGTAACCTCTTCAGCCCTGACTGCGTATCCACAGCTGGAGGCAACTATTGACCGTGCGACGATGCGCGCTGCGGTCAGGCGTTTGTCGCCCCGCGACAGAGAGGTTCTCGATATGCTGAAATTGCAGGAAATGAGTTTGCATCAAGCGTCGGCAGCGTCGGGTTTGAGCGTCACAGCCCTGAAAGTCAGAACGTTTCGGGCCATCCACCGACTTCGCCGCGTCATGGGAGTGGGCGATGCGGAATGAAAGCCTGATCGATGCGTTAACCAACGATCTGGCCCCGGTTCGCCGCGCGCGTTCGCCAGGACGAACCACCGCCCTCTGGCTCGCGATCACGCTGCCGGCACTTGCACTGGTCACGCTGGTGATGGGACCACGCCCGGCGCTGGGATCGCTGCTGCTTCGGTCGGGTTTCGCGTTGGACGAAGCTCTGGCGGCGCTGACGGCCATCGCCTCGGCCTATGCCGCGTTCTGCGCGGGCCGGCCTGATCAGCCGGGGTGGAAACTTGTATTCCCGGTTGGAATGATGCTGATTTGGCTAGGTGCGCTCGGCCGGCAATGCCTTCTGCTGACAGCAGCCACGCAGGGGGATGCACTGCGTCTCCACGCAGATGTCATGTGTATTCCTGCGATTGCGATGGCCGGAATCGTGCCGGCGATCGGCATGGTTCTTCTCCTCCGCCGCACGCCCCTGTTCCGTACCACCGCTGCCTCCCTATGCGGCGCCATGGCCGCTGCCGCGGCGGCCGAGTTTTCACTCCGGCTATTTCACGGCGCGGCCAGTTTCGCGACCCTGCTGGTCTGGCAGATGGGTAGTGTTGCCCTGTCCACCCTCGCGGGTAGCGCGGTTAGTCGCGTCATTCTGGTGCAGCTTCGTCGGGGTCAGACCGCGATCAACGCCTTATCCTGAGAGCAGCGGTGCGCGCAGATTTCGAACGCGGCAATGGAGACGGCCGGTCCCCCCAAGGTGTCCACCCATGCTTGCACCGCGTCACCAGTCACGACCCTACCGGCAGCGACATCGGCCATGGCTTCGAGGGTAAGTGTACTCTTCATCTCATCGGCGTCGATCCAAGCGGCCAGAGCCTGCTTGAAGATCCAGCCGCGCGACCGCTCCATCCGGCTCGCCAATTCATCCACCTTCACGGCAAGTGGCAGTGGCACGTGCGCGGTGAGAACTCTGGTCTCCATCTGCCCCTCCCGTTTGAATAATATTCAATCTTAGTGATTAAGATAACAAGCGTCTGCCGAATCGGCATGCGCAAAATCGATCGTTTTCGGGCACCCGGAAAATAGATGCCCAATAATTAGCCATGTAGAGTTTTGAGCGGCAATAAATATTGGCCATCGGTTTTGAGCACATTTTCGTCGTCAACCCCAGCAAACAAAAGTGACGGAGGTTTCCCTTTGGGGTAACTTTGATCGAACACGACCCAAGCGTGATGGTGTTGAGCGGCGTTTGTTTTATCACCATTATCAAACCATTGAATTCTTTTTGTTAACGCTACAACCGCGCAAAACCGCGCGGTGGACATCAGATCAGCAGCCCGCTTTCCGGCAATCCATTGTAGCCGCACCAAAAGAGCAAGCTGACCATCGGTGGTTTCCGAAAGAGCGAGAGCGTGGCGGACAAAATCTAACATTGCGAGAGATGATTTTTCTTGGCCGGTGTGTGAACCGGTATCGCCGTAAGGGGGATTGGTGATAATGGTCCGACAACCGCTTGGTACGGCCTTGCAGTTCATAAAATCAATGCCTGCTGTCCCAAAGCCACGATCCACGATATCTGTAGAGACTACTTCGTGGCCATGCTTTGTCAAAACGGTCGACATTGCCCCCGTACCACAGCAGGGTTACCAAATCGGACCCCGAAACTTAATGTGACGCAGTAATGCCTCAGTGACCCATGTCGGTGTTGCATAAAAATCGTAACCGTTCACACCCCCGGGTCAGATCGCTAGCTGGGCAGGGATGGTGGGCAGCAGATTGTTAGAGCGAGCGGCGGTGATGAGGGCGTAGGCAT
>NZ_NCJX01000161.1:0-2696 GCF_002282635.1 Acidiphilium sp. 34-64-41
GGTAACGATGCGGGCTAGATGGGCGGGGTCGGTTACCGCTTCGCCTTCGGTGATCTCGAAGATCAGCCGGTCGGTCGGGAAGCCGACGCGCGCCGCGGTTTCCAGCGTTTTGCGGATGCAGGCCTTGGGTTCGTAGACCGCATTGGGCATGAAATTGATGGAGAGGGCTGCGGATGTACCCACAAGTCCGAGAGCGGTTGCCTGTTCGATCGCGGTTATGCGGCAGGCCTGGTCGAAACCGTAGAGCAAGGTTTCGGTGACGGCCTTGATGACCGAACCGGCATTCTCCCCGTTCGGGCCGCGCACCAGCGCTTCATAGGCGAAGATCTCTTGCCGAACGATGTCCACAATCGGTTGGAACGCCATTGTCAAAGGAAAATCGTAGGCGCCGCGGCGACAGTGGCCGCATTCGGCCTCCGGTCTCGTCCGCGTATCATCCGTTTCCATATTGCAACTTCCGTCTAACATCATTCTGCCAGGATTATCACCGTGTTTCCTAACAGATAGAAAACAAAATCCAGAGACCTACTCACAATATGGCGATGAAGGCTGTCATCGGCGGCATGGCGTGGCCCATCCCGCGACGAAAGCGCCAATCGGCGATAGAGCAACGCCGATTGCGGCAGTTGGACGCTCTGCCGGCGGGTACCAGCAAAGGGACCCGGATCGGGCGGTTCGAGGCATTTTATGATCGCTTTTCGCAGGCGAGCGCGACTGCGCAGTGGGTGCGGATGTTTGGCCGTGCCAGCGTGCGCGGGCATCTTTTGGTATCCGGGGCGCGTTGGGGATCATGGGGCGTAAACATGGCAGGTGGCGGCGGGACAGGAATTTGTTAGGGTTTGTGTTAGAGTTTTGGTGGTGGGGTTTGTTGTTCATGTCAGGCTGGTGCCCCCTATTGTATAGCTGAGGCTGGCGCTGCTGACGCCGAGGAGGGTGATGCGGGTGCCGTCGTTGAGTGTGACCAGCGCGCCCGACGCGCCGTTGTAGCTTGTGTCGGTGACGGATTGGATTACTGCGTTGTTGACGGTGTTGATCGTCCCGTTAAGCTGGCCGAAATTGGTCACGACCGCGCTGCCCCCGCCGAGCGATGATCCCATGAAGAAGACGTTGCTCGATCCGGCCACGGTTGAGCCGGTCAGGGTTGAGGTTCCGGCGCTGCCGAAGAAATACTGGGTGCCGGTGCCGTGCGAGATCATCACGTCGCCGCCGGCTCCGGGGTTGCAGTCGAACAGATTGGTGCCGGTGCCGGGATTGGCGATCAGGGTTTCGTTGCCGATGCCGGCGAAGAGGTAGTTGGTCTGTGCTGAATTGACCACGACGAGCGAATTGCTGCCGCCGCCGACCGCGTATAGCGCGCCCGAGCCGCCGATGATCGAATTGTTGCCCGCCGTGCCGCCGCGCACGGTGCCGCCGCCGGCCCCGCCTTGCATGGTCATCGAGCCGCTGAGGTCGTTGATGACCGCCGGGGCTGATCCGGTGTTGATGAAATCCATCGAACCCGCGTAGCCGGATTGGTTGTAGCCGAATACGCTGCCCGATCCGGTTGCGAGGATCGTGTCCGATCCGGCCTGATCGGCCAGGACCGCGTTGCTGCTGCCTGTGATGGTGACAATGTTGCCGCCGCTCATGGTCATTTGATAGTCGGTGGCGGTGGCGCCGAGGATGCTGCTGACGCCGGTGCCCAGGGAGCCGAAGATGGTTGCGTAGGATGCCGGGGGCGTTACCGGCGGTGTGACGGGCGGGGGCGTCGGGGTTGAGGCGGCGCCTGCCACGGCAAACCCGATTGCCTGCATGAGGGATTTGTCCGCCGAGGAGAAAATGGTGTTATTGTTGCTCGATACGTAGCTGAGCATGTCGGTGGCGGTGCCAGGCGGGGTATAGGTGGGTGATAGCCAATCGGCCCCGCCCGGACTGCGGAAGGTTTGCAGGTGCGTGGCACCGTTGTCGGTCGAGAAATACGGGTTCTGGCTGCTATAGCTGCCGTGGCCGAGGTTGGCACCGGAGACTTCCAGCGTGCCGGGCGAGGTGAACCGGAACAGATTGAGCGGGCCGAATTCATACTGCCCGTTCGGCATCGTCGCGGCGTTGTTGGAGATCCGGCCCATGACGTGGGTGATTTCGTGCACCGCGACTCCCATGTTGAAGTCGGACACGAAGCTCGGGTTGATCAGGATGACACCGTCGAGCGCGTAGGATTGCGGCAGTGGGATGCCCAGGGCTTTGTCCTCTGCCTGGCTCATGTAGATTTCGTTGTAGGCGCCCTGTGGCAGGGTGGCGGGCAGGGACACGCCGGGGTCGTTCGCGCTCAGCAATTGCTCGGCGCGGCTGAGGGAGACGCCGAATTCGGGTGAAGGTTGCCCTTCCGCCAGCACGTTGGCCGGTGCGCCGGCCAGGATGTTCACGCCGATCGTCAGGTTGATCGGGTTGGTGATCTCGGTGTGGAGGAAGCTGGCGGCCGATTCGAGCGCGTTCATCACCGGGGCGCTGATCGTGCTGCCGTTGTAACCGACGAAGCTGATGTTGAGGCCGGCTGGATTGCTGGTTGACTGGCTCATGCGGTCTCTTCTTATTGAAAACTTAGTGCTTTGTTAAAAATTTGTTGGTCGTTGAGGGGTTGGTTTCGCTATCCTCATCTTTTTGACCGAAGAATGGTCTGTTTATATCATTTGTAATTGCGTTATACAGGTTGTTTAAGC
>NZ_NCJX01000020.1:0-28340 GCF_002282635.1 Acidiphilium sp. 34-64-41
TTCATGGAAGACCCCATCGTCCAAGCCCTGCTCGCCACCCACCCCAGCCTCGGCCGCATCCTCCGCCCGCTCCACACCATGCTCGGCCTGCGCTACCCAGCCATCATCAAACGCCCCAAAAAACACACGAGTTCCACCAAGCCCCGGCCCAAGCGCCCCCGCAAACCAAAGCGCCACCCCAGCTTCATGGACCAATACAAAATCAACCCCGACGGCAGCATCGACTTCACGCCGGAACAACTCCACGATATCCTCGGCCCGCCCCCACCGCCCGTGCCACCCTGGCACCAGCCGTTCATCCCCTCCTTCAATGTGAAAAAAATGTGGCGCAAAGGGCCATGATTTTTCACACCTAATTCGTTACGATATCGTAATAAATTAATCTACCTGCGGTGGCTCCGCACCAGCATGTCCAACCGCCGCCTCATCTCCTCCCGGCCCGCCACGCAGCCGTGCTCCAACCACCAGGCCCGCAGCGCGGCGAGCAATTCGCCCACCGCCGGTCCCGGCGCCACGCCCAGCGCGAGAACATCGCGACCCTGGAGCGGAAACACCGGCCGCGCCATCGCCGCAAGCCGCGCCCGCAGCGCGGCATATTCCACCCCGCCGGCCAGCCAAATGCGATCGATCAACGACTCCGCCGTCCAATCCGCCAGCGCACGCCGCAGTACCGCGTCATCATCATCCGCCCCCAGCAGCGGTGCCGCCTGGATCAGCGCAAGCCGGGAGCGTTCGGCATCCGATAATTTCAGCCGCGCCGCCAGTGCCGGATCGACCATCACCAACCCCGCGAACCGCAGCAACGGGTCCGCCGGCGCGCCGGCGGCAATCATGTCATCGAGCCCGCCGAGCAACCCGGCCTCGGGCAACATTGCCGCCAGCACCCCGGTGTCGCGCATCAAATGCAGCGCGCCACACGGGTCGGGTGCGGCAAGGATTTTCTTGATCTCCTGCCAGACGCGCTCCGCCGAGAGCTGCACAAGGCCCGGGTGCAGCGTGCGGATCGCTTCCAGCGCCGCCGGATCGGGTGCAGCGCTTGCATAGCGGGCAAAGAAGCGAAAAAACCGCAGAATACGCAAATAATCCTCGGTGATCCGCAAGGCCGGATCGCCGACGAAGCGCACAATCCCCGCCGCCAGATCGGCAGCCCCCCCGAAATAATCGTGCAGCGTGCCCGCGCGATCGACCGACATCGCGTTGATCGTGAAGTCGCGCCGCGCCGCGTCCTCCCGCCAGTCATCGATGAAGGCGATCGTCGCATGCCGCCCATCGGTCTCGACATCGCGCCGCAAGGTGGTGATCTCGAAACTCTGCGCGCCGACCAGGGCGGTGATCGTGCCATGGGCAAGCCCAGTCGGAATCGCCCGCAGCCCCGCCGCCTCGAGCCGCGCCACCACGGCATCGGGCGGCAGCGGACTGGCCAGATCGATATCGGCAACGGAACGCCCGGCCAACTGATCACGCACCGCGCCCCCCACGATGCGCGCTTCAGGGATGGCGCGCCACAGCTGGTCAAGTGCGGCGGACGCGGCCGGTTCCATGCCGGTCAGCCGGCCCGCAACGCCGTCGCCAGCCGGAGCAGGATCCACGCCGTCGCACCCCAGATCACATGATCAGGGTGCGGCCAGACCGGAAAATCGCGCGTGCCGCCGTGCCAGGTGCCGCGCCGCCACTCCGGCAATGCGGGGTCGAGCAGCGCATCGAGGCCGAGCGGAAAGATCGCCGCGACCTCGCCCGGCGCCGCGACAAACCGGGGTTCGCCATGGATCAGGGCGGTGATCGGCGTGATGTGAAAGCCGGTGCCGGTCGCGAAATCATCGAGCCGGCCGATCAATTCGACCTGCGCGGGATCGAGCCCGATTTCCTCCCACGCTTCGCGCAGTGCTGCGGCTTCGGGCGAGGCATCCGATGGATCGACCGAGCCGCCCGGTAGCGCCACCTGGCCCGCGTGGTGCAGCAGATGCGCCGAACGCCGGGTCAGCCAGACACCGCGCGCCGGCTCGATCGCGACCAGTACGGCAGCGGCTCTGGCATGGCTCGCGCAACCCTGGCTGCGGGGGCTGACCGCCGCATGGCTCAGCCGGCGGCGAATATCATCGGGGGTCATCACGGCGCCAGTGTGAACCGCACCGCCGCGCTGATCAATCCGTGCAGGAAGCCAATTCGCCCAGCGAGAAAAACACGCCCTGGCTCCAGACGCCGAGCACGCGCTTGCCGAATTTGATGCCGGGCTCGGCGAGCGCGACCAGCTCGTAATACACCGAGCGGCTCACCCGCGCCTCGATCGGGAACATCCCCGCGCCATCGCGCACATGTAAATAAGGCGTCGGTTCGCAGGTCAGCAGATTATGCGATACCCGCAGCCCGTGGCCTGGGCCGGCGGTGATCATCTCGTCGATATTGGTGCGAAAATGCAGCACCTGCGACTGGCCCTCGCCGCTCCACTCCAGCCCGACCGCAACGAACGGCGCATCCTCGACCGCGATCCGCCCGCGCTCGGCCGGCGTTTCGAGCAGGAAATGCCCCTCATCGTCGCGCTTGAGCACGCTGGCGAACAGGCACACCATCGATTTCCGCCCGATCGGCGAGCCGCGGTACATCCAGGTGCCGTCGCGCCGGATCACGAAGGGCAGGTCACCGCAATCGACCGGCACCCGCTTGCCGCCCCCGGCCGGCCCCGCTGGCTTGACCGCGCGCGGCGATGCGACCTCGGCGAAACCGGCAAACCGCATATTGTCCTGCCGTACCGCGCAATTGTCGTCCGACCCGTTCTGCGTCATGGTCTCCATCATCGGACTCATGACAGATTGTCCGGCACTGCGATGAATATCGTTCACAATCCTTAGCCTCTATGCTTCGACCTGATCGTTCATACATGCTGATATAGGCAGGCGATACTCTCGGTAAAACCACACAGGCGATCACAAATGACCAGCATATTGCAAAAAGATGGCGGCGAGGCGAGCGGGGCTGCCACACCGGATATCCTGGCCCGGTTCGCCGCCACCACGGCAAGGCTGGCCGCGGCACGCCAGGAGGTGCGCCGGGTGATTTTGGGGCAGGATGCGGTGATCGACCAATGCCTGGCGGCGGTGCTGTCGGGCGGCCATGCGCTGATCGTGGGCGTGCCCGGCCTCGGCAAGACCAAGCTGGTCGAGGCGCTGGCGGCCGCACTCGGCTTGGCGACACGGCGCATCCAGTGCACGCCCGATCTGATGCCGGGCGATATTCTCGGCAGCGAGGTGCTGGACTCCGATGCCGCCGGGGCGCGCAGCTTTCGTTTCATCGAAGGGCCGGTGTTCACCGAATTGCTGATGGCCGATGAAATCAACCGCGCCAGCCCGCGTACGCAATCGGCGCTGTTGCAGGCGATGGCGGAAAACCGGGTCGCGGTGGCGGGGTTGAACCGCGAGTTGCCGCGGCCGTTTCATGTGCTGGCGACGCAGAACCCGCTGGAACAGGAAGGCACCTACCCGCTGCCCGAGGCGCAGCTCGACCGGTTTATTTTCGAGATCCGGATCGATTATCCGAGCCTTGCCGATGAACGGGCGATGCTGCTGGCTACCACCGGCACCACGCAGACCCGGGTGAACGCCGCGCTCGATCCCGCAAGCCTGCTGGCGGCGCAGCATCTGGTGCGCGCCATGCCGGTGGGCGAGCGGGTGCTCGATGGCATCATGCGCCTGGTGCGCGGTGCGCGGCCGGAAACCCCGATCCTGCCGGAGCTGAAAGAGGCGCTCGCCTGGGGGCCGGGCCCGCGCGCGGCGCAGGCGCTGATGCTCGCGTGCCGGGCGCAGGCCTTGCTCGATGGCAGGGAGGCCCCGAGCCTCGATGATGTCGCAAGCCTCGCCGCCCCGGTGCTGCGGCATCGGATGGGGTTGTCGTTCGCGGCGCGCGCCGAGGGCGAAGGGGTCGAGGCGCTGATCGGCCGGGTGGTGACCAAGGCGCTTGGCTGATCATCGGGCGTCCGCACGCAACCGGATCGCCGCGGCCGAGGCGCTGGCGGCGCGGCTGCCGGCGCTGGTGCTGGCGGCACAGCGCCTGGCCGCGAGCGCGGCACCGGGCCGGCATGGCCGCCGCCGGGCCGGCGCGGGCGAGCAGTTCTGGCAGTATCGCGACGTGCGCGACGGCGATTCCCCCGCCAGCATCGACTGGCGGCGCAGCGCGCGCGGCGAGCGGCTGTATGTGCGCGAGCGCGAGTGGGAATCGGTCGAGACCCTGGTGATCGACGTGCAGGATCACGAGGGGATGGATTTCGCGGGCCAGACGAACCAGCCGACCAAGCGGGACCGCGCCTTGTTGCTGGCGCTGGCGCTTGCGGCGCTCGCCCTCGATGGCGGTGAGCGCGTCGCCCTGTTCGGCCGCACGCCCGCGTTCGGCGGGCCGGGCGCGCTCGATCGTCTGGCGGCGGGGTTCATGCTGGCGGCGAGCACGATGCCGGTGGCCGGGCGGCTCGCGCTGATCGGCGATTTTCTGGCACCCCCGGAGGCGATCGCCGCCGATCTGGCGCGGCACGGCGCGGCGGGTCGGGGTGGCGTGCTGGTGCAGGTGCTCGATGGCGCGGAGTGCGATTTTCCCTATCGCGGCCGGGTGCTGTTCGAACGGCGCGGCGAAGCGGCCGAGGATATCGCCCGCGCCGAAGACATCGCCGCCGCCTATCGGGCGCGCCTCGCCGCCCAGCGCGACGCGGTGATCGGCCTCGCCGAAGCCGCACGGCTGGTACCGCTGTTGCACCGGACCGACGCCGCACCCGGACCGGCGCTCGCCGCGATCCGCGCGGGGCTGGAGCCGGTTTCGTGATCGGGCCGATCAGCTTCGCCGCCCCCGCCATCCTCGCCGGGCTCGCGCTGCTGCCGGCGCTGTATTTCCTGCTGCGCGCCACCCCGCCAGCACCGCGCCGGCAGGAATTTCCGCCGCTGCGCCTGCTGCGCGACATCATGCCGACCGAGCGCACCCCGGTGCGGATGCCGTGGTGGCTGCTGCTGCTGCGCCTGCTGGGCGCGGCGCTGGTGATCATCGGCTTCGCCGGACCGCAGATCGTGCCGCCGCGCCTGCTGGCGGGCGCTGGGCCGGTGCTGCTCGCGATCGACAATGGCTGGGCCGCCGCAGCCGATTTCACCGCCCGCATCGCGGCGGCGCGGCATCTGGTGGATCAGGTGGCGGGCCAGCGCGGCATCGTGCTGCTCGCCACCGCGGGCAACGCCGCCGGCCAACCGCCGCGCGCGAGCGGCGTGCTCGGGCGGATCGGCGCGCTCGATGCGCTGGGCGCGCTGCACGCCGAACCCTGGCCGGCGGATCGCGCGGCGGCTGCTTCGGCGGTTGCGGCCGCGCGCCGGCGGATTGCCGGGCTGACCGGCGTGTACCTGGCGGATGGGCTGGGAGCACCGGGGTTGCGGCGGTTTCTCGCAGCACTCGATCCCGCACGGATCATCGCCGGTTCGCCGGATACAATACGCCTGTTGCAGTCGCCGAAGTTGAGCGCGGATGGTGCGCTGATCGCCCGCCTCGCGGTGGTGCCGCAGCAAAATGAAGTGACGCAGCCGGTGCTGGCCGAAGCCTCATCCGGGGCGGCGCTCGCGCGCATCGTGGTGCGCATCGCGCCGGGTGCGGCAAGCGGCGCGGCGCGGTTCGACCTGCCGGCAGCCCTTGCATCCCAAGTGACCTCGCTCGCGCTGCCGGGTGCGGCCGGACCCGGCGGGGTCATGCTGCTCGATGGCGCGACGCGGCAGATCGTGGTCGGGCTGGTTTCCGGCGGCACCGCCAATCCCGAGCAGAAACTGCTCGGCTCACTCTATTATGTGCGCCGCGCCCTGCCGCCGGGCAGCGTGGTGCGGACCGGGCGGATCGGCCCGCTGGTCGCCTCTGGCATCAGCGCGCTGATCCTGGCCGATGTGCCGTTGAACCCGGCCGATCGCAGCACGTTGGATCGGTTCATCGCCGGCGGCGGCGTGGTGATCCGCTTCGCCGGACCGCTGACGGCGCCGCAGCCTGATACGCTCACCCCGGATCACCTGCTGGATGGCGTGCGGATGCTGGGCGGCGCGCTGGCCAGCGGCAAACCCGAGCGGATTGCGGCGTTCGAGCGCGGCGGGCCGCTCGCCGGCCTCACGCCGCCGCGCGCGGCGACCGTCTCGCGCCAGATCCTGGCCGATCCCGCGACGCTCGACCCGGCGACCGTGTGGGCGCGCCTGTCGGACGGCACGCCGATCGTGCTCGGCGTGCGGCGCGGCCGGGGCGTGCTGGTGTCGGTGCTGACCACCGCCAACACCGCCTGGTCGAACTGGCCGATCGCGGCGGATTTTCCGGCGCTGATCGGCAGGCTGGTGCGCCTGGGCACCGGGGCGGCGCCGAAATCGGGCTTGCTGCGGCCGTTGCGGGTGCTCAACGGCATCGGCACGCTGGGCGTGCCGGGCGCGGGCGCGCGGCCGTTGGCGGTGGCGGATTTCGCTCATACCACCGTCGCGCCCGCGCATCCGCCCGGGTTATGGGGCGATGCGCAGGGGTCGATCGCGCTCAATATCGGCGGCCATGTGCCGCCCCTCGCGGCGGCGGCGCTGCCCGCCGGCGTGCCGGTGACCGGGCTGGATGCGCTGCCGCGCGCGCGCCGGTTCGGCCCGCCGATATTGGCCGCAGCACTGGCGCTGCTGCTGGCCGATCTGCTGATCTCGCTGCTGCTGCGCGGCGCGCTGCGGTGGCGGGCGGCTTTGGTGCTGCTCGCGCTGCTCGGCGGCGGGCATCGGGCGCGCGCGGCGACCCCAGTTCCGGCCGGCGCGCTGGCGCCGATGCTCGCCTATGTGCGGACCGGGGATCCCGCGATCGATCGCATCAGCCGCTCGGGGCTCGGCGCGATCGCCGATCTGGTCAACCAGGAAACCGCAGCGCATCTGGGTGCGCCGCGCGGCGTCACGCCGGGGGTAAGCCCGATCAATTTATATCCGCTGCTCTACTGGCCGATCACCGGCGCCACGCCGGCACCGGACGCCAAGGCGTGCCACGCGCTCGATGCGTTCATGGCCGGCGGCGGGTTGCTGGTGATCGATACCGATGGCGGCGGCAGCGATGCCGCCGGCTCCGGCGCCGGGTTCGACCCCGGGGCCGATGCGGCGCTGCACCGCGCCACGGCCTGCCTCGCCATTCCGCCGCTGGTGGCACTGACCGCGCAGGACACGCTGGCCCATACGTTTTTCCTTGCCCGCAGCTTTCCCGGCCGGTTCGACGGTGCGCCCGTGTTCATCGCCGCCAAGGGGGCGCGCGATGCCGATGGCGTCAGCCCGGTGGTGATCGGCTCGAACGACTGGGCGGGGGCCTGGGCGGTCGATGCTTCGGGCATGCCGGTGCGCGCCTTGCTGCCCGATACGCCCGGCCAGCGCGAGCACGCTGCCTGGTTCGGCGTCAATCTCGTGATGTACGCGCTGACCGGCACCTATAAATCCGATCAGGTGCAGATCCCGGCCATTTTGCGCCGGCTCGGGCAATAATGGCCTGGCCGATCCTGTTCGCACCGCTGGTGCCGGTGCCTGTGCTGGCGGTCCTGAGCACCGTGGCCATCGTGATCGTGCTGCTCGGGCTGCGCCGGCGCGCCCGTGGCACGCTGCTGCGCGCTTTGGGGTTCGCGCTGCTGCTGCTGGTCCTCGCCGGGCCGCGCTGGCAGGTGCAGACCACCACCGGCCTGCACGATATTGCGCTGGTGATCCGCGATCGATCGCCTTCGATGACGATCGGCCGGCGGGCCGCGATGAGCGATGCGGCGTTTCATCATCTGATGGCGCATGTGCCGCAGGATACCGATGTGCGCGTGGTGACGCTGCGCGGCGCGGGCGATGACGGCACCAAATTGTTCGGCACGATGCGCGATGCGCTGGCCACCATCCCGCCCGAACGGCTGGCCGGCATCATTGCCCTGACCGATGGCGAAGCGACCGATCGGCCCATCCCGATTCCCAAAGGCGTCGCGGTCTCCGGCTTGATTGCGGCGCGCGGCAACCAGACCGATCGGTCGCTCGATCTGATCGCGGCACCGCGCTACGGGCTGGTCGGGCATCATGTGGCGCTGCGGTTCGCGGTGCTCGATCACGGCGTGGCCGATCGCGGCACGCCGGTGCCGGTGACCGTTTCGGTCGATGGCAAGGCGGTTGCGCGGGTGATGGCGCCGGTCGGCAGCGCGATGACGGTGAAGCTGCGGATCGCGCACGCCGGTACATCGGTCGTCGCGGTGGCGGCAGAGCCGCTGGCGGGTGAGGTGTCGCGCGCCAATGATCAGGCGGTGTTCGATCTGGCGGGGGTGCGGCGGCGGCTGACGGTGCTGCTGATCGCCGGCGCGCCCAACCCCGGCCTGCGCACCTGGCGGTTGCTGCTCAAGGCCGACCCCGCCGTGCGGCTGGTCAATTTCACCATCCTCCGCCTGCCGACCGAACCGCTGGCCGCCCCGGTGAACGACATGGCGCTGATCCCGTTTCCAGTGAACCAGCTGTTCGGCCGCGACCTCGGCAAATTCGACCTGATCATCATGGACCAGTTCGCCAACGATGACCTGCTGCTGCCGCCCTACCTCGCCAACATCACCGCGCATGTCCGCGCCGGCGGCGCCCTGCTGGTTGAAACCGGCCCGGAATTCGAGGGCGAAAACTCACTCGCGCGCTCGCCGCTGGAGCCGATCCTGCCGGTGCAGCCGTTCGGCGACGGCACCGTGACCGGCGGGTTCACCCCGAAACTGACCGGCGATGGCAAGCGCGATCCGGTCACCGCAGCGCTCGCGCATGATCGTCTGGCACCATGGTATCGCTATGAAAGCGTGCAACAGACCGGCGGGGTCGCGCTGCTGCGCACACCGGGGCCTGCCCGTGCGCCGCTGCTGGTGCTTGCCCACGCCGGCAAGGGACGCGTCGCCGTACTGCTGTCCGACCAGTTCTGGCTCTGGGCGCGCGGCGCGCTCGCCCATGATCCGGCCATGGCGGGGCCGGCCGAAGCGCTGCTCCGGCGCACCGTGCACTGGCTGCTCGGCGAACCCTCGCTTGCGGCGCGGCAACTCACCGCGCAGTTCGACGGCACCACCCTCGATATCACCCGCCAATCGCTGAAAGGCGGGCCGCCCGGCTCGGCCATGGTCACCGATCCATCCGGTAAGACCACCACCATCGCCCTGCACGAGGCGGGGCCCGGCCGCTACCAGGCACGCCTCGCCGCAAACGCACAAGGTGTCTGGCAGGTCCGGGCGCACGGCATGACCGCCTACGCCGGCGCCGCCAACGACGATCCGGCGGAACAGGCCGATCTTGCCGCTTCCGACCGCATCATCGGCCCGCTTGCCAACCACACCGGCGGGCACATCATCTGGCTCGGCAAAACCCCGAACCCCAGCTGGTCCGGCCTGCTCCACCGCCGGCACGCCGCGCTGGTGACCGGTGAACGCGACATTCCCATCCCACCCGCGCTGCCAACCGCCATCCTGGCCCTCGCCCTCCTCACCGCGGCTTGGTGGCGCGAACGCGGCTGAGGCCTGGTGGGGTGGGGCACTGAGGGTAAGCAAGGCCAAGGGAATCTGGCCCTGGACGCCCGTTAACGACGGCGCCCAGAGTGAGGCTCGAGGGGTAAAAGCCCCCCGCCTTGCCGCCTACCCCCGTGCCAGACGGCTCAACGGCCTCCGCTAAACCCGCATCGCTTCCTGGGGCCGTTCGAATTTAGCAGCGGTTTGATTGGAGGTGCTGAGGGCTAGGTATGCGATGCCGGCGACCAGGGCCGAGATCAGGAACGAGATGTCGCCCAAGCCAGGGTGTGCGGCGGCGAAGGCGCCGACGAACAGCGGGTACTGGTTGAAAAACGGCACGCTGGCGGCGATGCCGATGATCCAGGCGACGAATCCGGCGCTGATCGTGCCGAGCCGCGAGTGTCGCCGCCCGAAGTGCCCGAGCAGGGTGACGACGATCCAGGGTGCGGTCCAGTAGCCGAGGAAGAACAGGAAATCCTCGTAATTCTTGATGAAATTGGTGGCGGCGAGCACCGAGATGATGGTGCCGATGACGCCGCACATCAGCGCGGCCTGGCTTTGTTTCAACCGGATGCCGAGTGCCAGCGACGAGAGTGTGGCCGAGTAGATGTTCAGGATATTGGCGCTGATGGTGCCGATCACGATGGCGATGATGAGCGGCGCGTGAAACCAGTGCGGCATCCAGGCGGTGAACAGATCGGATGGTTTGCTGAGGGCGACGGTCGCGCCGATGATGGCGCCGAGCACTTCCATCCATATGCACGAGATCAGCGTGCCCCAGAACGCGTTGATGAACACGGCGCGTTTGGTGGCGCCATTATCGCCTTGTTGGCGCAGATAGCGGGTGTAGTCCGACGAGTAGGGGATCCACCCCATCACATAGGCGGCGACGACCGAGGTGGTCAGGATGAAGGCGCCGGAGGTGCCGCCGACGTTCTTGAGCAATTTTGGCTGGGCGGCGGGCAGGTGCCCGATATGCGCCGCCGCAATGACGGTCAGCACGACGAAAATCGCGACCAGCAAATAGAAGAAATATTTTTCGGCCGCATGGATCAGGTCATGCCCGACCGCGGCAATCGCCACCTGCACCGCGCACAGCACCAGGATATTCAGGATCAGCCCGGTACCGAGCATGTATTGCAGCGCATAGCCGCCGATGATCGTATTGACCCCGAACCAGGAGAATCCGCCGAAAAAATTCAGGAACGAGGGTAGTTTATTGCCCCTGCGCCCGAACCATGCGGCGCCCTGGATCATCTGCGGCAGGCCGTACTCGACCCCGAGGGTTGAAAACAACGCCAGCAGGAGCGCGCCGATCACATTCCCCAGCACGATCGCGATGATCGCATCGGTCGCGGAAAGCCCGAACGCGCCGGTTGCGAGCGCGCCGGTGGTGATCGTGGCGAACTCCACATTCGCCGCCATCCACAGGCCGAACAGCGCCCGCGGCCGCCCGTGTGCCTCCGCCGGCGTAACGGGCATGATCCCTTTGCTCTCGATTGTCAGCGGTGCCGCCTCAGCCATCATGTCGCTCCCGGGCTTGATCTGTTGCGCTGCGGTAAGCAAGATTCGTGCCCGTTCAAAGAGCCGCTGTCATCCCCCTGTCATTCTAGTTTGCCCTAAACTTAGGCAGGTAAAGGTTAAGAAAGCGTTCGTCTTTGGAAAAAAGAACCAGGAATTTTTTGCAATCAGCCGAGCATCCGGCCGGCCACCGCGTCCAGCCGCGCCACCACCTCGGGGTCGCGCGCGGCGGACGGCGTGATGATCGCGTAATCCAGCGCATGATCGCACCCGGCGCTGCACACATGCCGCTCACCGCCCAGCCCCGGCACCACCGCCCGCACCAGGCCGCGCGCCTTGTCGGCATTGCCGAGCAGCACCTTCACCACCTGTTCCACCGTCACCGCCTCATGTTCGGTGTGCCAGCAGTCGAAATCGGTCACCATCGCCACGGTCGCGTAACAAATCTCCGCCTCGCGCGCGAGCTTTGCCTCCGGCATATTAGTCATGCCGATCACCGAACAGCCCCAACTGCGGTACAAATGGCTCTCCGCCCGCGTCGAAAACTGCGGCCCTTCCATCGCCAGATAGGTCCCGCCCCGTGTCACCGGCAGGCCCTGCTCAACCGCCGCGCGCTCCAGCGCATCGCCCAGCCGCCTGCACACCGGGTCCGCCATCGACACATGCGCGACACAGCCGGCGCCGAAAAAACTCTTGGCCCGCGCGAAGGTCCGATCGATGAACTGATCCACGATCACGAAATGCCCCGGCGGCAACGCGCCCTTCAGGCTGCCGACTGCCGAGAGCGACAGAATATCCGTCACCCCCGCGCGCTTCATCACGTCGATATTGGCCCGGTAGTTCAGATCGGTCGGCGATAATTTATGCCCCCGCCCGTGCCGCGGCAGAAATACCACCGAAACGCCGTCGAGCGTGCCGAACAGCAACTGGTCCGAAGCCTCGCCCCACGGGCTCGAAACCCGCTGCCAGCGTTGATCCTCCAGCCCCTCGATATCATACAGGCCTGAGCCGCCGATGATCCCGATCACCGGTGTCCGCACATCATCGCTCATCGCGTCATCCTCGTCGCCATCACAACAAACCCGACCACGCCGAGCACCAACAGGAAAAAAATCGCCCGCAGCCCGGTCGCCTTGCGCTCATCGAGCGTCGGGTCCGCCGTCCAGGCCAGGAACGCCGCGACATCATGCGCCATCACCGGCACGCTCGCCGCCTTGCCATCCGCCAGCATCACGGACCCCGGCTGCAACGCCGGTGCCATCGCAATCTGCCCGCCGGGATACGCGATATTGTAATAATGCCCCGGCAGCATCGTCATGTTCGGCAGCGCGGGCCGATAACCGGTCATCAAATCGACCACCGCAGCCGCGCCACGCCGATGCCCCGCCTCGTACAGCGACAGATCCCCGGCAATCGCACCGCCCGCGTCCGGCTTGGTCTTCGACAAGGCGGGCGGCTTGCCCTTGGCCAGCAGCGCCGTCACCTGCGCCGGCGTCAGCCCCAGCGACTGTAAATCACCGGGCGATACCAGGTTCAAACTATGGCACCGCGCGCAATTCGCCTGATAGGTCGCAAACCCGACCTGCAGTTCCGCCTTGTCGAACCCGCCGAACCACGACTGGAAGCCGAACTGCGGCACCCCCGCAAACGCCACCGCCGGCAGCAGCACCGCCAACGCGACCAGAATCGCCCGCATCACGCGACCCCCATTGTCGTCACCGCACGCGGCCGTTCGAACATCGTCACCAACGGCGTCACCACCAGAAAATGGATGAAAAACCAGATCGTCGCCAAATCCACCACGGCAGACCACACGCCGCCCGCCGGTGCCGCCGCCGCAATCGCCAGCACCGCCACATCGAGCGCCAGCACCACCACGAACCCGGCGTAAACCGGCCGCGCACCACCGGCCGAACCTTCCCCGCGATCCAGCCACGGCAGCGCGCCCACGAGCACCAGCGCCAGAATTGTCAGAAACGCGCCACCCCCCGGCGTCAGCCCGGCCCGCGCAAATCCATGAAATACCAGCAGATACCACGGCGGCACCGATTGCAACGGCACCGCCAGCGCGTCCGGCAGCACCGGCCCGACCGGATAACCCAACCCCGGATCGACCGTAATTATCAACCCGAAAATCAGCGCGAACAGCAAAAACGCCCCGAACAACTGCGGCGCATAGGCCGCCCGCGGCACCAGCCGCCCCGGTTGCGGCGGCGCCACCCGCACGGCGGCATAGCCCAGCGCCGCGATCAGCAGCACCAGAAACCCGATCGCGACATGCGCCATCGTCATATGCGCCACACTGGTCGCCCCCAGCCCATCGCCGCCCAGAAAATCCTGCGCCGCCGATACCCCGATCACCGGCACCGTCGCGACATGCGCCGCCATCGCCAGCATCGCCGCCTGCGCATCCGGCCCCCCGGTCATCGCAAACCCGTAAAACCCGACCACCAGGAACGCCGCGAACCGCACGATCTCGATCACCCAGGCCAATTCGCGCCGGTTGCGATACGCCGCGTGATAAATCCCGTGAAACAGCGCCCAATACACCACGATGAACAGCATCGTCGCGCCGTCGCGGTGCAAATCCACCATCAACCACCCGAACGGCACGTTCCGCGCATACTCGACCATCGATAGCGCCGCACCCCCCGGCGTCGGCACATAAGCAAGCCCGAGCCAGATGCCGCTCAGCGTCAGCACCGCCAACGCCACGCCCACCATCGCGCCGAACGAACACGCAAACGGCAGATTCTCGGGTACCTGATGGTCCTGCCAGATCGCGCGATACCACGCCGCCACCGGCAACCGCGCCGCCAACCACCCCGGCGCCGGTTGCGCGGCACCACCCAAGTCCGATCGCGCGTCACTCATGAATGCAACCCTTTCAGCATCACGGCTGCCCCTTTGGCCATCGGTGCCGCGCTCATCGCCGCGGCCGGCGGTCGCAACGCCGCCGCAAATCCCCAAACCAGCGCCAATACGGCCACCAGCACCAGGCCACCGAACAGGATTGGCAGAAACGGCCGCCGCTCCTCATCCAAATGTGCTCCGTGTTCAGGCCCACCTGCGCCCGCGCCGATTTCAGCCATCGATACCCTCGTCCATCCCGTTGTATTGCATCGCAATATCCCCTCGCATGACCCCAAACCGCCGAAATTTCAATACCGCGCGAATCGGCTATAACGACGGGCATGACCGCAGCACGCCCCGCCATCCCACACGAATCCCTTAAACCCGCCGCCCAGGCCTGGTTCGCCGAACTGCGCAACCGCATCTGCGCCGCCTTCGAATCGATCGAAGCCGAGCACGCCGGCGCGATGGCCGACCGCCCCGCCGGCCGCTTCACCATCACGCCCTGGACGCGCGAACCCGACGGCAAAAACCACCTCGAAGGCGGCGGCGAAATGGGCATCATGCGCGGCCGCGTGTTCGAGAAAGTCGGAGTCAACATCTCGATCGTCGGCGGCACCTTCAGCCCCGAATTCGCCAAATCCATCCCCGGCGCCGCCGAAGACCCCCGTTTCTGGGCCGCCGGCATCAGCCTGGTCTCCCACATGCACAGCCCGCGCGTACCCGCCGCCCACATGAACACCCGCATGATCGTCACCTCCAAAGGCTGGTTCGGCGGCGGCGGCGACCTCACCCCCCTCCAACCCGGCACCGAAGCCGCCCAGGCCGATGCCGCCACCTTCCACGCCGCCTTCCAGCACGCCTGCGACGCCCACAACCCCGAATACTATCCAAAATTCAAAAAATGGTGCGACGAATACTTCTTCCTCCCCCACCGCAACGAAACCCGCGGCGCCGGCGGCATCTTCTACGACTACCTCGAATCCAACCCCGAAGCCGACTTCGCCTTCACGCGTGACGTCGGCCTCGCCTTCCTCCAATCCTACCCCGCCATCATCCGCCGCCGCATGAACGAGGCCTGGACCGCCGAAGAACGCGAAGCCCAACTCATCCGCCGCGGCCGCTACGTCGAATTCAACCTGCTCTATGATCGCGGCACCACCTTCGGCCTCAAGACCGGCGGTAATACCGAGGCTATTTTGATGAGCATGCCGCCTGAGGTGAAGTGGCCTTAGGATAGGGCGGAAAGGTTAAGGAAGGACTTATTTTGAAAGATACGGAAAAAAAATTTCTCACTTTGGGGTGCGGCGTTTGAACCGGCACGGACTCAAGTTGATCAAGTTATTTTTAATTCTTTTTGCTCAAAAAAGACCTTCCTTTGAACTTGCTCAAACCAGCAATAGGGAATGATTGATCATGACTAACTCTAATCTGCAACCATTGGCAGCGCCGCGCGTGATTTCGCCTTCCGGGGCGGTGAGGCTGATCGGGCAGCCGGGGGTTCTGTTCATTGATGTGCGCGAGGCGGGCGAATTGGCGCAGACCGGCACGATCCAGGGGGCGTTGCATGTGCCGCGCGGATCGATCGGGCAGCGTGCCGATCCGCAGAATCCGGATCGTGATGAGGCGCTGGTGGCGGCGCGGCATCTGGTGGTGTTTTGTGCGGTCGGGATGCGTGCGACGCTGGCGGCTCAGACGCTGATGGCGCTGGGGTATCCCGAGATCACCTGCGTCGTCGAGGGTGGATTTGCGGCGATGTAGCAGGCAGGCGCGCCGACCGCGTGAATCTCGCGGGCGAAACCACCCATGCCCCAGTTTCAAAAAGTTTTTTGCTTCTTTTTTCCAAAAAAGAAGTGCTGTCTTCCCCTGCGCCCGACATCCGCAGTTCAGGCACCTTGTGTGGTGTCGCTGCGGCCGCGTGACAGCATGACGTAGAGTCCGGCGGCGATGATGCCGCCGATGAACAGCGAGAAGGTTTTCAATTCGCCGGGGACGAAGCCGGTGCCGATGGCGATCAGGCTTGCGATGATGACGGATTTGACCGCGACCGGGTTGAAGCCGTTGCTGTACCAATAGGTATCGCCGGGGCGGTCGCTGAACAGGGCCGGGACGTCGATTTTCTGGGCTTTCACCAGGTAGAAATCGGCGAGCAGGATGCCGTAGAGCGGACCGATCGCGGCGGCGAGCAGATCGACCGTGTAGTGGATGGCGGCAGGGTTGTTGAACAGGTTCCACGGTGTCAGGAAGACCGAGCCGACGGCGGCGATCATGCCGCCCATGCGGAAGCTGATCCGGCTGGGGGCGCAGTTCGAAAAATCGAAGGCGGGCGAGACGAAGTTCGCGACGATGTTGATGCCGATGGTGGCGGTGACGAAGGTGAAGGCGCCGAGCAGGGCGGCGGTGGTGTTGCCGATTTTGCCGACCGTGATGACCGGATCGGTGATCATGTGGCCGAACACCGGGATGGTGCCGGAGACGACGACGACGGTGACGATGGAGAACAGCAGGAAATTGACCGGCAGGCCCCAGAAATTGCCTTTGCGGACATCCGCGTTGCTGCCGCAGTAGCGGGCAAAATCGGCGAAGTTCAGCGTGGGGCCTGCGAAGTAGCCAGCGACTAGGGCGATAGCGAGGATCATTTGCCAGAGGATGGCGCCGCCGTGCAGCGGGGTGGCGGCGAGGTTGAAGCTGATGTGGCCGATGCCGGCTTGCGACACGATCCAGAGGGCGAGGGCGAACATGACGGCGTAGACGGCGGGGCCCGCCCAGTCGATGAAGCGTTTGATGCTTTCCATGCCCTGCCAGAACACGATGGCCTGGAGCGACCAGACGAGGAGGAAGCTGATCCAGCCGAGTTCGGACAGGCCGAGGAAGCTGGTTTTTTCGAGGGCGGCGCTGGCGGGATCGAATTTCAGGATCAGGATGTTGAGGGCGCCGGATGCGAGGTAGGTTTGGATACCGTACCAGACGACGGCGATGGCGCCGCGTATGACGGCGGCGATGTTGGCGCCGAACACGCCGAACGAGACGCGGGCGACCACGGCGTAGGGCACGGCGGCCTGCTGGCCCATTTTACCGAGCAGATTGGCGAAGACCTGCACGATGGAGATGCCGATCAGCAGGCTGATCAGGACTTGCCAGCCGGTGAGGCCGGAGGCGAACAGGCTGGCGGCGAAGACGTAGCCGCCGACGCTGTGGACGTCTGCCATCCAGAACGCGAAAATGTTGTACCAGGTCCAGCTTTGCGATTTTCCTGGCGCGACATCGGACCCGATCCGCGCGAGGGGGGCGAGATCGTCGTTATAGAGTCGGTCGGAGTAGGGTGCGGCGACCGAGCCGGCGTTGGGGCCGGCGTTGGGGCCGGCGATGGGCGTGGCGATGGTGAAATCACTCATGGCAGGCTCCTGTTAGGTTGGTAGGCGGAGCCGTCGCGCTGTTGTTTCCCCTAGACCTTGGTGCCGTTCCGGCTTGTCTGGTCTGTTCAATCTGCGCATATTCGGCGGATCGTCGCCACGCTGTCAACAAAAATCAGGTCGATTGTGAACAATATTGGGGTTCTGAACGTCGATTCCGAGGCGGCCGCTGGATGGAGCGCCGGTTTGGCGCCGCGCGCGATCAGCGGATTGACCGAGGCGGAGACTGCGATTTTTGTCGCCGTGCGTGGCGCGATCGTGGAGCAGCGGTTGCTGCCGGGGACCAGGCTGATCGAGGAAGAACTCGCCGCGATCTATCAGGCGAGCCGCATGCGCATCCGGCGGGTGCTGCTGGCGCTGGCGCATGAGGGGGTGATCGACCTGCCGCCCGGGCGGGGTGCCACGGTGGCGTGTCCGACACCGGATGAGGCGCGGTCGGTGTTTCAGGCGCGCCGGTTGATCGAGGTCGGCATGGTCGAGGCGCAGGTGGGGCCGATTGCGCCGGCGCTGGCCGGGGTGTTGCGCGCGTGCTGCGATGCCGAGACCGAAGCCGGGCTTGTGGGGGATCGGGCCCGGATGATTGCCGCTTCCGGGCGGTTTCACGTGGAATTGACCCGCGGCCTGGGGAATTCGGTGCTGGTCGAGTTTGTTTCGAACCTGGTCGGCCGTTCATCGCTGATCATTGCGTTGTTCCAGCGCCATCCGGCGCTGTGCTGCCGGATGGATGACCATCAACGATTGCTCGATGCGCTGGTGGCGGGGCGGGTGAAGGCGGCGGCGGGGTTGATGCGCGCGCATCTCGCCGCGATCGAGGCGGGGCTGGATGTGGCGATGACGCCGACGGAAACGAGCGATTTACGGTTTGTCCTGGGGCGGCCCGACGCCGGATAAGGTGGGGTTCTGGCTCCAAGTTCCGCCTTATGAAACCCGTGTCCAGGAATTGCCATGGCGCTGATGACGCGGTATGGACAAAACCGTTAAAAGACGTCCAGTCTGCATAATCGCCCAGTCCAAGACCGAATTCAAAATAGGGGGAACCATGACCGATCAAATCGACGAACAGGCCGCTGCACGCGCTGCGCGCCATCTGCCACGCCGCGCCGTGATGAACGGGGTTTCGCTCGCTGGTGCTGCCGCGCTGATCGCGGCCGGCACGCGCGGCGCCCAGGCGGCAACGGCGGCACCGTTTCCGACGCATCCGCGCTGGAAATTCGTGTTCGTGAACCACGTCACGACCAATCCGTTCTTCGTGCCGACGCAATACGGCATCCACGATGCCTGTGCGCTGCTCGGCTGCGAGTATCAGTGGACCGGATCGCAGACCTCGAACGTGTCGCACATGGTGAACGCGATGAATGTCGCGATTGCCGGCAAGGCGGATGCGATCGCGGTGCCGATTGTCGACCCGACGGCGTTCAATGCGCCGACCAACAAGGCGCTGGCGGCCGGGATTCCGGTGTTTGCGTATAATGCCGATGCGCCGGCGACATCGGGCAACAAGCGGCTCGCCTATATCGGGCAGGATCTGTTCAAATCCGGCTATCAGATGGGCGAAAAAATCGTCAAGCTGGTGGGATCGGGCGATGTCGCGCTGTTCATTGCAACGCCGGGGCAGTTGAACATTCAGCCGCGCATCGATGGTGCGGCCGCCGCGATCAAGAAGCTCGGCAAGGGCATCACCTATCAGGAGATCACCACCGGGCCGACGGTGAACGAGGAATTGACCAAGATCAAGGCGTATTACCTCGGGCATCAATCGGTCAAAGGGATGTTCGCGGTCGATGCGGGCAGCACGCAGGGCGTGGGTGAAGTGATGCAGCAGTTCGGCCTCGCCAAGAAGGGTATCCATGGCGGTGGGTTTGATCTGTTGCCCAAAACGCTTGATCTGATCAACGAAGGGCATCTGGATTTCACGATCGATCAGCAGCCTTACCTTCAGGGTTTTTATACCGTGATGGAAATGTTCATGTACAAGGCGTCCGGCGGGCTGGTCGGGCCGGCCGATGTGAATACGGGGCTTAAGTTCATCGATAAGAGCTCGGTCAAGCCGTATCTCGATACCAAGACACGCTATGAGGGCAATTCGTCGAAAGCCGCGATCGTGCCGCGGAGCGGCGCGATTGCCGGCTGAGGAAGGACGGCGAGGGGCTCTGCCTCGCCGGTTCCGCTGATCTGGCCTGGGTCACCTTCCCCTTGCCTGAAACGAATGGATTTCAAAGGCTCCGCCTTTAACGGGGGTCCAGGGGGAAGAGCCCCCCTGGCCTTCTTTCTACCCCGCCTAACCCCGCATCGGTCAGGAGTTGTCATGAGTGCAACTACACTTTCATTCCGGCAACGCGGCACCAAGCTGCTGGCTCTGCGTGAGGCCAGTATTGTCGTTGTCGCGTTGGTCCTGGTTATCTACTTCTCGGTGGTCAATGCCAATTTTCTGACCGGGCCCAATCTGCAGACCTTGTCGCAGTTCATTGCGCCGTCGGCGATCATTGCGTGTGGCGAGATCATGCTGTTGATCTGCGGCGAGATCGATCTTTCGGTCGGGCAGATTTTCGCGCTGGCGCCGTTCATCATGGCGTTCACCGATCATGCCGGGCTCGGAATGTTCGTGGGTTTCGTGTTTGCCATGATCGTCTCGGCGCTGGTGGGTTTGATCAACGGGGCGATTACAGTGTTGCTGAAAGTGCCGAGTTTCGTGACCACGCTGGGTACGCTGTTTTTGATCAACGGATTTACCCTTACGGTTTCGAAAGGGTATCCGATCAACACGCCTGGCGGGCAGACGATGGCGAATATTTTTGGCGCTGCCGGGTATAACGAATTTCTCTGGGCGATTCTGATCGTGGTGATCATGCATATGGTGCTGCGCCATCGCCGGTGGGGGCTGCATACGATTGCGGTGGGCGGCAATCTGACCGGCGCGACCGAGGCGGGGATCAATGCCGCGCGCATCAAGATCGGTAATTTCATGCTGACCAGTATGCTCGGTGGGATCACGGGTATTCTCGAGGCGTTCCGGATCGGCTCGACCGATCCGCTGGCCGGCGGCACCAACATCATGTTCCTGGCGGTGGCTTCGGGGGTGATCGGCGGTACGTCGCTGGCGGGCGGGTCGGGTACGATCATCGGCGGGTTGATCGGGGCTACGGTGCTGGGCGTGTTGCAGGACGGGTTCACCTTGCAGGGCATCAATGCTTTCACATTCGATATGATTATCGGTGCTGCGATCCTGATTGCGATGATTGCGAACATTCATGTCGGGCGGTTGAACCGCGGAGGACGGTCATGAGCACGGAGGCGCTGCGGGCGGCGGACATCACCAAGAATTTCGGCAATATATCGGCATTGTCGGGGATTTCACTGCATGTGAACAAGGGTGAGGTGCTCGGCATTCTGGGTGACAACGGCGCCGGCAAATCGACGCTGATGAAGATCATCACCGGGTATCACAAGCCGAGTTCGGGGCAGATGTTCATCAATGGCGAGGCGGTGACGCTGACCTCGGTGGATCATGCGCGGAGCCTGGGGATCGAGTGCGTTTATCAGGATCTGGCGCTGGTGAATACGTTGCCGATCTATCACAATATGTTTTTGAACCGTGAACTGCGCAACCGGTTCGGCATGCTCGATCATGGGGCGATGCGCAAACGCGCGGCGGCGGCGCTCGATGATATCGGGGTGCAGGTGCCATCGGTCGATGATGAGGTGGCGATGCTGTCGGGTGGGCAGCGCCAGGCGATCGCGATTGCGCGGGCGGTGTATTCGAACGCGAAAATACTGTTGCTCGATGAACCGTTAGCGGCGATGGGCGCGCGCGAGGCGGGGTTGATCATCGATCTGATCCAACGCCAGCAGGCGCGCGGCGATATTTCGATCATCATGATCATGCATAATTATGCTCAGACTTTGGAAATCGCGGATCGTATCATGATGATGCAGCGCGGTACCGTGACCTTCGAGGGCAATGCCAGGGACACCTCGGTCGAGGCCTTGCTCGACATCGTCCGGCGGGAATACCGCGCGATGCGCGCGGCAGCACAGTGAGAGTGGTATGACGGAAATTCAGAACGCGATTTATCCCAGCCTGCGTGGCCGCGCGGTGTTCATCACCGGTGGTGGCGGTGGCATCGGCGCTTCGCTGGTTCGGCATTTTGCTGAACAGCACTGCAAAGTTGTATTCGTCGACATCGATCAGGCGGGCGGCGAGGCGGTGGTGCGGGAGGTGGCCGGCGATCATCCGGCGCCGCTGTTCATTCAGTGTGATTTGCGCGATATCGCGGCACTCAAGGCGGCGATTGCCAAAGGTCGTGACGCTGTCGGCGATTTCACCGTGTTAGTGAACAACGCGGCGCATGACGAACGCCACGATACGATGGCCGTGACACCGGAATACTGGGACGAACGGCTGGCGGTTAATCTGCGGCATCAGTTTTTCGCGGCCCAGGCGATCATTCCGATGATGCAGGCCGCGGGCGGCGGCGCGATCGTGAATTTTGGGTCGACCAGCTGGCATCTGAGCCAGGGCGGCATGCCGGCCTATGTGACGGCGAAAGCGGGCATCGAGGCGCTGACCCGCAGCCTCGCGCGTGATTACGGGCCTGACGGCATTCGGGCGAATTGCATTCTGCCAGGCTGGATCATGACGAAACGCCAGATCGAGAAATGGCTGACGCCGGAGGGCGAGGCCGACCTGCTCAAGCGCCAGTGCCTGAAGGAAAAGCTGGCACCGGCCGATTGTGCGCGGATGGCGCTGTGGCTGGCCGCCGATGACAGCCGGTTGATCACCGCGCATAATTTCTACGTCGATGCCGGAGCGGTCTGAGCCGGCCGGCACGGCGCGATGATCGGCGTCGATTGGGGGACCACATCGCTGCGCGCGTGGCGGCTCGATCAGGATGGTGCGGTGCTCGACAGGCGTGCCACGGCGCAGGGCATCATGGCGATAACGGACCGTCAGTTCGAGCCGGTGCTGCGTGACATTGTGGGTGACTGGCTGGCGGACGGCGAACGCCATGTGCTGTTATGCGGTATGATCGGCAGCCGGCAGGGCTGGCATGAGGTGGCCTATCTGCCGTGCCCGGCCGGGATCGATGAGATTGCGGCGCGGCTGACCCCGGTTGCTTTCGCGGGGGCGGCGGTTCGGATTGTTCCCGGTCTTGCCACGATCGATGAAAACGGCGTCGCCGATGTCATGCGCGGCGAGGAGACCCAGATTCTGGGTGCCGCTGCATGTGATGGCACGGTGCGTGTGATCTGCCTGCCGGGCACGCATTCGAAATGGGCGGTGGTGTCGGCCGGGCAGATCGAGCGGTTCAGCACCTATATGACCGGTGAGATGTTCGCGGCCCTGGCCGAGCATACGATTCTGGCGCGCACCATCGCGGCGGGGCCGATCGACCCGGTGGCATTCACCGCCGGCGTGGCGCGCGCCGCGGCGGCGGGCGGGTTGCTGCATCATGCGTTCGGCGTGCGCACCCAGGTGCTGCGCCAGGGCATGACCGAGGCGGCGGCTTATGCCTATCTGTCCGGCCTGATGATCGGGCATGAGTTGAACGCGGCGCTGGATGGCGTTGCAACGCCGGTGGCTGTGGTCGGCGCGAGCACGCTGGCGGCGTTGTATGTGACGGCGATTGCTTCGCGCGGCGGGGTGGCGATTGCGGTTGATGAGGCGGCAAGTGCCGCCGGGCTGGCACGATTGGGAGAGCGCGCATCATGGACTTGAAATCATGCCTCGCTGCATCGCCGTTGATCGCGATTTTGCGCGGGGTGACGCCGGACGAGGTCGAGGCGATCGGTGATGTGCTGGTCGCCGCGGGGGTGCGGGTGATCGAGGTGCCGCTCAACTCGCCCGATCCGTTCGAAAGCATCGGCCGCCTCGCGCGGCGATTTGGTGCGACCACGCTGATCGGCGCGGGGACGGTGATGACGCCGGCGGATGTCGCCGCGGTGGCCGATGCGGGCGGGCGGATCATTATCACGCCGCACGCCGATCCGGCGATCGTGGCGGCGGCGAAGGCGCATAATCTTCAGGCTGCACCAGGGTTTTTCACACCGGCCGAAGCGTTTGCGCTGCTGGTGGCGGGGGCGGATGCGCTAAAGCTGTTTCCCGCCGAAGCAGGCAGCCCGGCGATGCTGCGGGCGATCCGCGCGGTGCTGCCGGCGGGCACCATGGTGCTGCCGGTGGGCGGGATCGCGCCGGATAACATGGCGCCCTGGCTCGCGGCGGGTGCCGCCGGGTTCGGCATCGGCGGATCACTGTATCAGCGTGGCGATACGCCGGCGCAGGTGGCGGCGAAGGCGGCGCGGTTTACCGCGGTGCTGGCAGCGCCGAACTGATCGTCACGTCAAACGCCTGCCGCGGGTCAGAGGCGGGACGTGTCGTGGCTGGATTGTTTCCGTTCGCTGTAGCGGTCGACCAGATAGGGGGCGCGGTCGCGCAGCAGCAGGGTGAAGCGGATGAGTTCTTCCATCACGTCGGCCAGGCCGTCGTAATACGGTGAGGCGAGCATGCGGCCGGCTTCGTCGAATTGTTCGTAGGCCTTGGCGACGCTCGATTGGTTGGGGATGGTGACCATGCGCATCCAGCGGCCGAGCAGGCGGAGCGTGTTGACCGCGTTGAAGCTTTGCGAGCCGCCGGACACCTGCATGACGGCGAGAACCCGGCCCTGGGTCGGGCGGACGGCGCCAAGTTCGAGCGGGATCCAGTCGATCTGGTTTTTGATGACACCGGTGATCGCGCCGTGTAGCTCCGGGCTGCACCAGACCTGCGCTTCGGACCAGATCGACAGGTTGCGCAATTCCTGGACCTTGGGGTGATCCGCCGTGGTGGTGTCGGTGATCGGCAGGTCGCGCGGGTCGAAGATGCGGGTTTCCGCACCCATGAGGTCGAGCAGCCGGGCGGCTTCCTCGGTCAGCAGGCGCGAATAGGAGCGGGTGCGCAGCGAGCCGTACAGCAGCAGGACGCGCGGTTTATGGGTGGCGCGCGTGGCGGGCTCCAGGCGGGTGAGGTCGGGCGGGGCAAGCAGGTCAGGCTGCAGGGCGGGCATGTCATCCATGGGTGGTCGATCCCACGATCGGCAGCCATAGGGCAAGGGCTGCGAGCGTCGCGATCAGGACCGGCGGGGTGATCAGCAGGCCGATTTTCATATACTGGCCCCAGGTGATGGTGGTGCCCTTTTGCGCCAGCACGTGCAGCCAGAGCAGGGTGGCGAGGCTGCCGATCGGGGTGAATTTCGGCCCGAGGTCGCAGCCGATGATGTTGGCGTAGACCATGGCATCGTGGATGTGCGGGGCGACGTTGGGCAGGTGTTCGATCGCCAGCGCGCCGACCAGAACGCTCGGCATGTTGTTCATGATCGATGACAGGAGTGCGGCGAGAATGCCGGTGCCGAGCGCGGCAGCCCAGATGCCGTGGGCGGCGAACAGTTTGAGGGCGGCTGCGATATGATTGGTCAGCCCGGCGTTGCGCAGACCGTAGACCACCAGATACATCCCGAGGCTGAAGATGACGACTTGCCAGGGTGCGCCTTGCAGAATGCGGCGGATGTCGATGATCGGCCGGCCGGTGGTGAACAGGCGCGCGGCGATGGCGAGCAGCAGCAGAGCCGCGATGATGGTGACGAAGGAGACCGGAATGCCGAGCGGTGCGGTGATGAAATAGGCCGCCAGCAGGATCAGCAGGATCGGCCAGGCGGCGCGGAACACCACCCTGTCGCGGATGGCGGTTTTGGGGATTTCGAGCGCCGCGACGGCGTAGTTTCGATCGACCGTGCGGCGGTACAGCAGGCCGAGTACGGCGAGGGTGGCGAGCAGGGCGACGATGTCGATCGGGATCATCACCAACGCGTAGCGGTTGAAGCCGATGTGAAAGACATTGGCGCTGACGATGTTCACCAGATTGGAAATCACCAGCGGCAGGCTGGTGGTATCGGCGACGAAACCGGTCGCGATGATGAAGGCGAAGGCGGCGGCCGGCGGGAATTCGAGGCTGAGCAGAATCGCCATCACGATCGGGGTGAGCAGCAGGGCGGCGCCGTCGTTGGCGAAAACCGCCGCGATGGCCGCACCGAGCAGGACGATCAGCGGCAGCAGAATGCGCCCCCGCCCACGGCCCCAGCGCGCGACATGCAGCGCGGCCCAGCGAAACAGCCCGGCCTCATCGAGCAGGAGGGAAATGATGATCAGGGCGATGAAGGTGAAGGTCGCGTTCCAGACGATGTGCCAGACCGTGGGGATGTTGCGCCAGTGGATGATGCCGAGCGCCAGATCGACGATCGCGCCGGCCATGGCGCTCCAGCCGATGCCGAGGCCGCGGGGTTGCCAGATGACCAGGGTCAGGGTGGCGATAAAGATCGCGAGAGAAATCATGGGGAACCTGAAGTAAAGAAGGCTTCTTTCTTGTAAGAAAGAAGCAAAGAACTTTTATTGGTTTAGGTTAGGAGGGGTTTTACTGTTTCGGAGGGGCGGCAGAGTTTTACGGTTTCGGCCGTGACCACGATGGGGCGGTTGATCAGGATGGGGTGTGCCATCATCGCGTCGAGCATTGCATCGTCGGTCAGGGATTCATCATCGAGGCCGAGTTCGGCGTAGGGCGTGCCCTTTTCGCGCAGCAGGGCGCGGACGGAATGCCCATGCGGGCGATCAGGCCAGTCAGTTCCGCGCGGCTGGGTGGGGTTTTCAGATATTCGATGATGGTCGGCTCGATCCCGGCCGCGCGGATCAAATCGAGCACGTTGCGCGAAGTGCCGCAGGCCGGGTTGTGATAGATGGTGATGCTCATGCCGATTGTGCCTGGTTGAGATTGGTTTGGGGTGGGGCGCACGGGGTGCATGCAACGGCGCCCTGGCCGCAGCAGTTTTGCACCAGAAAGCCGATGAAGCCGTTCATTGCGGTGAAATCGGCCGCGTAAATCACGTGACGGCTGGCGCGGCGCTGGGTGACCAGGCCGGCACGCAGCAGGGCCTGGATATGAAAGGTGAGCGACGAGGGCACGAGGCCGAGGCGCGCGGCAATCTCCCCCGCAGCCACGCCGGGCGGACCGGCTTCGACCAGCAGGCGATAGGCGGCGAGACGGTGCTCATGCGCCAGGGCGGCAAGGGCGGTGACCATCCAGGCGGGGTCGGGTTGGTTTGATGTTTCCATGATTATCGAAATGAGGAAATATCGGGGTGGGGCGGGGCTGTCAAGGCAAGGTTTGAAGGAGAGGGAGTCTTCTTTTTTGTGAACAAAAAAGAAGCAAAAAAAACTTTGTTAATTTGGGCCCGAGCTGGTGAAAACGACCGTGCCCCAGAGTCAAAAAGTTTTTTGCTTCTTTTTTACAAAAAAGAAGTACTTTTTATACTTGGCCTTTCGCTTGGATGTTTGAAAAATAACGCTGATACCCGCCCGCCGCTCTCATGATGCAAGCGGTGCTGCTGCTGTCATGATCGGTCGCGAGGGTGATGTCGGCCTGATAGCCGCGGGTGATGAGTTCCTGGCCGGAGCGGGATTGGCTGATGATGGTGTGGAGTGCGGGGCGGAGTGCGCGGAAGGTGGCGCGGGCGGTTTCGGATTCGGCGTCGAGCGGCAGGTTGAGCGCATCGATGATGGCGCCGGCGCCGAGCCAGTCTTCGATGGCGGGGCGGATGGTGTGGTCGGCCCAGCGTTCGCCGGCGGGGATGATGCCGATGGCGCCGCCGTTCGCGATGGTTTGCGCGGCACGGGCGGTGGCGGTGGCGTTGCGCAGGCATCCGGCGAGAATGGGGGTTGTGCCGGCTGCGAGCGTGATGGTGGCGCCGTTGGGTGAGGGCAGGAGGAGTTTGGTGCCGGGTGCTATGGTGGTGAGGCTGTGGGGCGAGAGCGAGTAGCCGCCGCTTTGTGAGCGACGGGCGGCGCAGAGGGCGCCGGCCTGGCGGGCGGCTTCGGCGGCGCTTGTTGCATCGCCATGGGGGAACGGGATGATGGTGGCGCCGCGCGCGACCGCGATATCGACGGCGGTACAGAAGGATAGGACATCGATGATGATGAGAACCGCGACATGGGGTTTGAGGGCGATAACGCCGTGGTGGCCCCATTCGGTGAAGACGCGGGGTTGGGGTGGGGTGATGGTCACGCGCGGAGTTGACCATGGGGGGTGGGGGGTGGGCAAGCGGGATGATCGGGATCAGGGTTCAAGCTTGTTGACACCAGGTTGGCGGCGTGAGTCTATTCATTATGGCAGGTGACAGATTGATCGGGATCGGGCTCTACACGCCGGCGGATGCAAGCCGGTTGCTGGGCGTGCCTGCGCCGCGGATCACCCGGTGGTTGCGCGGGTATTCCAAGGGCGATCGGGAGTATGAGCCGCTTTGGCGATCGCAGGTCGATCTCGATGACGGGCAGGTTTATCTCGGGTTCCGGGATTTGATGGAAGTGCGGATCGCGGACCGGTTTATCGGCCTGGGGATTTCGCCGCAGCGGGTTCGCGCGGCGATCCGGCTTGCCAGCACGATGATCGGGGACGCGCGGCCGCTCTCGACCAATCAGTTTCGGACCGATGGGCGGGGCATTTTTCTACGCACGATCGAGACCGACGATCGGGGTGGTGAGCGGGAGCAATTGCTCGATTTGTTCAAGGGACAGTACGAATTCAGCCAGATCATCACGCCGCTGCTCAAAGGGATCGATTTTGACGATCAGGGGGTGCCGGCCTCGTGGTGGCCGGCGGGGCGGGCGCGGAAAATTCTGATCGATCCGGCGCGTGCGTTCGGGCAGCCGATCGATGCGGAGTCGAGCGTGCCGACCGGGGTGCTGGCGGCGGCTGGTGGTGGTCTGGGGGTTGAAAGCGCGGCGCGTGCGTATGGGGTTTCGGTGGGTGCGGTGGCGCGGTCGATGGCGTTCGAGGCAGGACTGGGGCGCCGGGCGGCGGCGTGAACGTGTTTTTCGACAACTGCACGTCCCATGTTCTGGCGAGCACGTTGGATGGATTTATCAGGCATCTTGGTCATCGGGCATTTCATATTACTCAGCAGTCGGTAATATAGGCGACATTTGGTGCTTTGAAGAATGATTGCACGAGACGTGGTTTGCGCTTGATGGCGGCGAGTTGGGCTTCGATT
>NZ_NCJX01000094.1:0-10447 GCF_002282635.1 Acidiphilium sp. 34-64-41
TCTCACCCCCCGCCCACCATGCTTATCTCCCCTGGTGCGCACCGCCCCAACCCCTCTGACGATCTCACTGCTCGACCGCTTCGCCCTCATCATGGCGATGCTGGCCGAAATCGTCGTCAACCAAGGCCACGCGCAACACCTTCCGGGGTCCAGGATCATCGCCATCTGGCAGCGCCTCACCAGCATCGCCGCCCGCTTCGCCCGCGCTGTCCTGCGCGGCCCCACCCCAAGCCGGAAGCGCCTCACGCCCGCCAAACCCAACCTCGCCAAGCGCCCATCCCTGCCGGATGGTTTCGGCTGGCTCCCCCGCGTCTTCCCCGGCACCCACGACATGCCCGCCGCCGTCACCTACCCCGCTCAGCAACTGCGCGATCTGCTCGCCGACCCCACCATGGCAGAACTGATCGAAACCAACCCCGCTATCGGCCGCATCCTCCGCCCCTTGTTCGAAGCCCTCGGCATCGAACGCCCCACCATCCTCGCCATCCCCCAGCCAACCGCGCGCGAACCCGCGCACCACGAACCCGAACCCCCGCCCGCCACGCCGCCCAGCGTCCCTCATACCGCCTGGCTGACCGCCTGGCTGACCGCCTGGATGCCGGGAACCTCCGAGAACCACGACGGACGAACATCAAGCGACACCGAGCCCGCCGCCCCACTACAGCTATTTTATTGCTAATTCGAAACAAACTAACGGCCATAACGTCATTTTTTGGGCATGGATTTTGGGCGAGGAAGTTTCTGGCTGGATTAGCCGACCAGCGTAGTGCAAAAAATTCAGAAGTTTTGGTACGTCGGCCTATCTGGCGAGAAGGCCGCGGTCGTCATCTCTCCAAAAATGACTAAGAAAGACGCTTACCATTGCGAACAGCGAGCTGAACAAAAACGTAAGTTGAAAGTAAAATAAAAATAAAAGCGTAAACGTACTGAGCTCTATAATGGAAATTATTTTCAGTGATCACAAATGAAAGTGGTATTAAAGTAAATGGTACTATGCAGGCAATCTTAAAATAAAACATACCAATTGGTGTTAATTGATAGCGCGGCCCGAGTATGCCCCACGGTCTTACAATTCTATTCGGGTCCTTACTGAAAATAATCGACAGCATACGAAACATGATAACCTCGGAATTGTTTATTAAGGAAACAGGACGAAAAACGCACGACGACCGAGTGAGATTGATGCAAGACAAAACTATCATGGTGTTCGCCGACGACGCGCAATAACCCGCCCAAATGCAATCGGGCCATCCCTGGCCCAAGCCGCTAAAACCGCCGCGAACCCAGAGGGCCAAAAGTTTTTTGCTTCTTTTTTCCCAAAAAAGAAGACCTTCCCTCACTTCCTCCCCCGATTATCCCGACCGCATTGTTTTACATCTGGCGGGTTCTGATTCCACCGAGGCATCCCTATGTGATGCCGCAGTGAAGTGGAGGATGCCATGCTGGACCAGCCGAGCAAGCTGAAATTGAGTGACCCGACCTTGCTGCGTGAGGATAATTTGATTGGCGGCAAGTGGGTGGGGGCGGATGATGGGGCGACGATCGAGATTTTGAATCCGGCGACGGGTGCGCTGGTCGGCCGGGTTCCGGCGATGGGCGCGGCGGAGACGCGGCGGGCGATTGTGGCGGCGGATGCGGCGCTTGCGGGTTGGCGGGGAATGCTGGCCAAGGAGCGTGCCAGGATTTTACGCAAATTGTTCGATCTGATGATGGCAAATCAGGACGATCTGGCCGTGATCATGACGGCGGAGCAGGGCAAGCCGCTGGCGGAGTCCAAGGGCGAGATCGCGTATGCGGCCGGGTTCATCGAGTGGTTCGGTGAGGAGGCCAAGCGGATTTATGGCGATACGATTCCGGAAAATGCCAAGGGGCGCCGGATCATCGTGCAGAAGCAGCCGATCGGCGTGTTTGCCGCGATCACGCCGTGGAATTTTCCCGCCGCGATGATCACGCGCAAGGCCGGGCCGGGCTGGGCGGCGGGGTGTACCGGCGTGATCCGGCCGGCGAGTCAGACGCCGTTTTCGGCTCTGGCGCTGGGGGTTCTGGCCGAGCGTGCCGGCATGCCGCCGGGCGTCTGCAATGTGATCACCGGCCCGTCCGGGCCGATCGGCGGTGAATTGACCGCCAACCCGCTGGTGCGCAAGCTGAGCTTTACCGGCAGCACTGGGGTGGGTGCCAAGTTGCTGGCGCAATGCGCGCCGACGGTGAAGAAGACCTCGATGGAGTTGGGCGGCAATGCGCCGTTCATCGTGTTCGATGATGCCGATCTGGATGCGGCGGTGAAGGGCGCGATCGATTCAAAATTCCGCAATGCCGGGCAGACCTGTGTGTGCGCCAATCGTTTGCTGGTGCAGGACGGCGTGTTCGATGCGTTCGCCGCGAAACTGAAAATCGCCGTCGAGGCGTTGAAGGTCGGCAACGGGATGGATGAGGGTGTCACCCAGGGGCCATTGATCAACCGCGCGGCGGTCGAGAAGGTCGAGGAGCATATCGCCGATGCCGTGAAGCACGGCGCGCGCGTGGTGACCGGCGGCAAACCGCATCCGATGGGCGGGCTGTTCTTCGAGCCGACCGTGCTGGCGGATGTGCCGCGCGCGGCGTTGATTTTCCGCGAGGAAACATTCGGGCCGGTGGCGCCGCTGTTCCGGTTCAAGACCGAGGACGAGGCGGTGGCGATGGCGAACGACACCGAGTTCGGCCTCGCGAGTTACTTCTATGCGCGCGACGTCGGGCGGATTTTCCGCGTGGCGGAGGCGCTGGAGTACGGCATCGTCGGCATCAACGAGGGCTTGATTTCGACCGAGGTGGCGCCGTTCGGGGGCGTGAAATCCTCCGGCCTGGGGCGCGAGGGCTCGAAATACGGGATCGAGGATTATCTGGAAATCAAATATCTGGCGATAGGGGGCATTGGCTCATGAGTGGCATTGAAACGATGGGTAGCGAAGCGACGGGTCCGCGCATGCGGGTGACATTGACGGTAAACGGCGCGGATCACGACATCCAGCTCGATCCGCGCACCACGCTGCTCGATGCGCTGCGCGAACATCTGGGCCTCACCGGCACCAAGGTCGGCTGCAACCACGGCACCTGCGGCGCGTGCACCGTGCACATCGATGGCCGGCGGCAGTTGTCGTGCCTGATGCTGGCGGCGGCGGCGGCGGGTTCGGCGATCACCACGATCGAGGGTCTGGCGGGCGCCGATGGTGCGCCGCACCCAATGCAGGCGGCGTTCGTGGCACACGATGCGTTGCAGTGCGGCTATTGCACGCCGGGGCAGATCATGTCGGCGGTGGCCTGCGTGGCGGAGGGTCATGCGGGTTCGGATGACGAGATCCGCGAATATATGTCCGGCAATTTGTGCCGCTGTGCGGCCTATCCGAACATCGTTGCGGCGGTGCGCGAAGTTGCGGGTTCGACCATGGCGGAGGCTGCCTGATGCGCCCGTTTCTATACAGCCGTGCGACGTCGCTGGAGCAGGCGATGAGCGAGGCGGCGCAGAGCCACGCCGCGATCATGGCCGGCGGCACCACGCTGGTCGATTTGATGCGTGGCGATCTCACAGGGGCCGAGCACGTGATCGATATCGGTCATCTGCCCGGCCTGGCCAAGGTTGAGCTGGATGGCCCGGTGCTGCGGTTCGGCGCGCTGGCGCGGATGGCGGATGTGGCGGAGCTGCCGTTTCTGAAACAGAATTATCCAGCACTCGTCGAGAGTTTGCAGCTCGCCGCCTCGCAGCAGATCCGCAACGCGGCGACTTTGGGCGGCAATTTGTTGCAGCGGACGCGCTGCGTTTATTTCCGCGACGGTGTGTCCGACTGCAACAAGCGCGTGCCCGGCTCGGGTTGTACGGCGCTGGATGGCGAAGACCGCGAGATGGCTCTGTTCGGCGCCTCCGACCGGTGTGTGGCGACCTATCCGGGCGATTGGGGAACCGCGCTGGCGGCGTTCGATACCAGCATCGAGATCAGCTCGGCCTCGGGCACCAAGACCGTGAAATTTGCCGATTTTCACGTGGCCTATGGTGATGATCCCGCGCGCGAGAGCATTTTGCAGCCGGGCGAGATCGTGACCGCGATTCTGGTGCAGGCGACACCGGCGGGACGGCATTCGACCTATGTGAAAGTGCGCGACCGGCAGAGCTACGCCTATGCGGTGACATCGGCCGCGGTCGCGTTGGAGTTGGATGGTGATCGGGTCACCGCCGCGCGGGTGTCGCTCGGTGGCGTTGCGAGCAAGCCGTGGCGCGCGCCGGCGGCCGAGGCGGCGCTGGTCGGCCAGGTGCTGAACCAGGCGGTGGCGCTGGAAGCGGGCAGGGCAGCGTTCGCCGATGCCAAGGCGTTGCGGCACAACGGATTCAAGATCGATCTGGGGGCGCGCACGGTGGCGCGGGCCGCCATGGTCGCGAAAGGAAAGCACTGATCATGGATATCAATATGGGTAACGGCGGAATCGGTGTGCCGGTGGTGCGCCGCGATGCGATGGCCAAGGTACTTGGCGTGGCACAATACGCAGCCGATTTTCCGCACGACAATACTGCCTACGCGGCGCTGACGCTGAGCAAGGTGGCGCGCGGGCGGATCAGCCGGCTCGACACCGCGGCGGCCGAGGCGGTTGCCGGGGTACGGATGGTGCTGACCCATCGCAGCCTGAACGAGAGCCTCGGTGACGAGACTTTCGTGATGAAGGGCGGGCATATGCAGTCCTCGTTCCTGCCGCTCACCTCCGATGAGATCCATTACGCCGGGCAGATCGTGTCGCTGACGATCGCTGATACGTTGGAGGCGGCGGAGGAAGCGGCGCGGCTGGTCGCGATCGATTACGCGAGCGAGCCGGCTTCGGCATCGATGGACGATGCCGGGCTGACCGAGGAGCCAGCCGATAGCGGTATCGATGTCGGTGACGCCGAGGCAGCGTTCGCGGCGGCCGAGGTCAAGGTGGACGCAACGTATGTAACGCCGGCGCAGCATCACAACCCGATTGAACTCTACGCCGCCTCGGCCGCCTGGCAGGACGGCAAATTGCTGATCAACCTGCCGAGCCAATGGGTGATGGGCACGCGCGCAGGGCTCGCCAAGGTGTTCGGCATCCCGATCGAGGATGTGCATGTGGAAAGCCCGTATGTCGGCGGGGCGTTCGGGGCCAAGGCGTCGATCCTGCCGCATGTCGTGCTGGTGGCAATGGCAGCCCGGCGGTTGGGCCGGCCGGTGAAGCTGGTGGTGCCGCGCGAGGCGGGCTTCACGGTCGGCAGTTTCCGCCCGGCCGCGCGCAGCCGGGTGCGGCTGGCGGCGACGCCGCAGGGCAAGCTGACCGCGGTGATGCATGACGAGGTCGGCCAGAGCGCGGTGATCGACCATGTCGCGTTTGCGGGCATGGAGGCGACCTCGAAAATGTATGCCTCGCCGAATATCCGCATGCGCGCGGCAACCGTTGCGACCGATGTGAATTCACCCGGTTTCATGCGCGCACCGGCCGAGGCGCCGAGCTTCTTTGGCTTCGAGAGCGCGATGGACGAGCTTGCCGTCGCGCTCGGGATCGGCCCCGTCGAACTGCGCATCATGAACGAACCGGCGCGCGATCCGGTGAGCGGGCTGCCGTGGAGCAGCCGGTCGCTGGTGGAATGCTACCGGCGCGGTGCCGCGCTGTTCGGCTGGAGCGATCGTAACCCCAAGCCCGGTTCGATGGTCGCCGCGGATGGCACATTGATCGGGTACGGCTGCGCGACCGCCACCTATCCTTCGGCGATGGCGCCATCCTCGGCGCGGGTGCGGCTTTCGGCCGATGGCTCGTGCGTGGTGTATTGCGCCGCGCATGATGTCGGCACCGGCGCCTACACCGTGCTCGGCCAGGTGGCGGCGGATGTGCTGGGCGTGCCGGATGAGCTTGTCACGGTCGAGATGGGGCATAGCCGGCATCCCTCCGGCCCGGTTTCGGGTGGTTCGATCACCACGGGCTCGGCCGGTTCGGCGGTGCATATGGCCGCACGCGCGGTGCGCGAACGCCTGTTCGCGACGGTTGCGGCCGGGCAGGATCGTTCAAAGATGACGCTCGCGGATCGGCACGTCGTGCTGCCTGATGGGTCTCGCCGGGCGATCAGCGATATCATCGGCGGCTTGCCGGGCGGCGTGATCGAGGAGCATGCCGACTGGAAACCGACCGATATGGACGACAAGACGATGCAGCAGGGCTTGGCCGGCGGCATGGCGTTTGCCGGGCCGGTGGGTGAGACGCATGTGTCGTTCTCGTTCGGCGCGCAGTTTGCCGAGGTGCGGATCGATCCGCTGCTGCGCACCATCCGAGTGGCGCGCATGGTGGGCGTGTTTGCCTGCGGGCGGATCATCAACCCGCGGACGGCACGCAGCAATCTGATGGGCGGCATGATCTGGGGGGCGAGTTCGGCACTGCTCGAAGAATCGCAGATCGACCGGGCGCGCGGGCGTTTCGCCAATACCGATCTGGCGTCGTATCATTTCGCGGCGAACGCGGATGTCGGCGAGGTGGTGGTGGAGATGCTCGATGAGCACGATAGCGTCGTGAACGCGATCGGCACCAAGGCGGTCGGCGAGGTTGGGATTGTCGGCATGCCGGCGGCGATTGCGAATGCGGTCTACCACGCCACAGGTGTGCGGGTGCGCAAGACGCCGATTCTAATGGAGGATTTGCTGTAAGGGAAGAAAGGAGGGGAAGCGCTTCTTTTTTGTAAAAAAGAAGCAAAAAACTTTTATTTGTCTTGGTCTGTGCTTACGAAAACGCCCGTGCACCAAATTAAAGAAAGTTTTTTGCTGCTTTTTTACAAAAAAGCAGTGCTTCCTTCTCCGTGCGCGTGTACGCTCCGACGTTGCGATCCGTTCGCGTTTTCGTTACTGATATGACGTGATGACGGTTTGCGCAGGCTCGGTTTGACATGGTGATCCGCGACGGTCGGCAGTTGCTGGGGCGGATACCATTGTTTGCGCCGTTTCGCCCGGACGATCTCGATGCGTTGTTCGGCTGCGCGTATGAGCGGGTGATGCGCGCCGGCGAAACGCTGTTCCAGCGCGGGGACCCCGGCGTGTCGATGATGGCAATTCTGGCCGGCGAGGTGCGGATTCTGCTGCCGAGCGAGGGCGGTCAGGATCAGGTGTTGAACGTGCTGACCCAGGGCGCGGTGTTCGGCGAGATTGCCCTGTTCGACGGTAAATCCCGCAGTGCCGATGCGGTTGCGGTGACCAATGGCCGGCTGCTGGTGATCGAACGCGCGGCAACGCTGCGGCTGATGGAGCAGGACAGCGGCTTCGCGCACCGGGTGGTGGAAATCATCTGCGCCCGGCTGCGCGCCACGATCGCGCAACTCGACTCGATGGTGTTCCAGGACGTCAATCAGCGATTAATCATGTATTTGTTGCGCCGCCACGACGAGCGGGGGCTTGCGCGGATCGATATCACGCAGAGCGCGCTGGGCCGCGTGGTCGGGTCGGCGCGCGAGACGGTGAACCGGCGGTTGCGGGACCTCGAGATGCAGGGGCTCATCGCCTTATCTCCAGGGCGGATCACCATTCTCGATCGTGCCCAGCTGGCGGGACTGGTATCATCGATCTCGCCGGTGGCGTGATCATCCGAGCGGGCTTTGGGCGAGGAAAACTGGCAGATCGTGGACGATGAGCGGATAGGCCGCGATAGCGAAGCCCGCGATCATGACGATGGCGACCATGAAGGGCAGGGCCGGCGCCACGTTTGAGGCGATTTCGCGGAGTCTGGAAGGTTTTGCGGGCGCGGTGGGGGACGATGGGGCCTGATCGGCCGTTCGAATCGTTACAACAGGGGTCGCTGAGGGTGCGGCGCGAACAAGGTGGCGATAATGGTTGTACATGATGGATACCTTTCGGGTGAAGGGCGATTGTGTCGCCGTCCAGGTTTCCATAGCAATTTCATGTCGGAGCTTCTGTGATTGGCATCACATAACTCGTTTCGTGCACGCCATGAGTCGGTTACGCGAGAAGGTCCTGCATATCGGTCGCGTGATCTTCCTCGTCCTGCAGGATGATTTCGAGCATCGCGGTGGTCTGCGGGTCGGAATCCTGAAAATGGTTGATCAGGTCTGTGTAGTATTCGACGACCGATTGTTCGGCCCTGAGGTTCTGGGCGATCATGCCGTCGAAATCGGCGTTGTAATCCATCGCCAGGCCGGACATCAGGCCTTTGGGTTGGAAATCTGGCACGCCGCCGAGTTGCTCAATCCGTTCGGCCACCATCCGCGTGTGCTTGCGCTCGTCGTTCGCTTGTTCCTGGAACTCGAAACCGACCCGTTCTTCACGCAGGCCGCGAGCGGAGACCGACATCATGGTGTAGCGCCACACGCAGACGATCTCGATGGTCAGCGCTGTTTGCAGCAAGGCGATCGTGGCGGCAGCCTGCGGCGCACGCGGCCGCGCGGCAAGAAACCCCTGCGCGCTCGAACGCAACGCCGCGACATCGCGGAGAAACAGATTGTCGGTGGACACCAGGGTATCGGCCATCGGCTTAGACTTTCAGGGCGGAGTTCGTGTGACGCCGCTCACAATATAGACGCTTCACCGCGTCAGGCAATGGAAGCCCGCGCGGCCTTGAGTGAAGACGATGGTCAGGTTACATCGGACGTGCGACGCCGCTGGATGGGTGACCGAGCGGTTTAAGGTAGCGGTCTTGAAAACCGCCGAACGTGAAAGCGTTCCGTGGGTTCGAATCCCACCCCATCCGCCATTTTCATGTCCGGGCGGCCCGCGAGAGCGTCGCAACCGGCGCCCCTAGCCGCTTAACCGCAGCCGTCCGATCGGCCATCGGCATGGCGACGCTGAGCTGATCATGCGAGGAATTTGGCGTCGCCGGCATGTCTGCAGACGATTAGATCAAACGGTCAGACTGTGCCTCAACACCTGCAAGTCCGCACAATCTTGCATCCGGAGCCGCGCTCGGCCAACCTTGATCTTGATCGATACCGCAGGTGGGGCGCGGCCTCCAGCCGGTGCTGGCCTGGCCGACGGATCGGGCATCACCCGCGGACAGCGGCGTCTCGGACATGACAGCCAAGCTGCTGACCGGCCCGATGGCCTTGGGTTCGATGCTGCCGCGACTCAAACGTCTCAGAGCAACAATCGCCGATCCGTTGGTCAAGCCGCTGGTGGTTCCTCAGCGATAGAGGCGGGATACGAAAGTGGCGAGAGCGAGGGCAGGGCCGAACGGGATGGCTGACGCTGGCGGCCACTTGGTGGTGGTGCGCGCCGCGATCGCAATGGCGAGGCCGAGCAGAGCGGCGGCCGTGATCAGGTCTGGCAGAGCGGCGAGCCCGACCCAGGCGCCGGCGGCGGCCAATAGCTTTGCATCGCCGGCGCCGAGACCTTCGCGGCCGCGCAGGGTGCGATAGATCAGGGCGATCGCCCGAAAGCTAAGGTAGCCAGCGATGGCGCCGAGCGCGTGTGAAGCCAGTGCGGCCGGGGTGAGCCACCAGGTGAAGCAGAGCCCGGCCACGATCAGCGGCAAGGTCAGGACATCGGGCAGGATCAGGTGTTTGGCATCGATCCAGGCGAGGGTGAGCAAGGTCCAGCCTAGGGCGCAGGCGGCCCAGAGATCGGGTTGGCTGTTAGTGGCGCTGATCGCCCAGAGGGCGATCGCGATGGCGGCGAGTTCGACGGCGAGATGCTCGCGCGCGATCGGGGCGCCGCAGCGGCGGCAGCGGCCGCGCAACACCGCGAAGCTGACCAGAGGAATGAGATCGCGCGCGGCGAGGGGGGCGTTGCAATGGTCGCATGACGAACGGGCGAGGCCGACCGGACGATGAGCGGGGAGGCGGCGGATCATGACGCCCGCGACGCTGCCGGCGAAGGGTGCGACGATGAGGGGGGGCAGCCAGAACATCAGTCGGTCCTACGGTTCGCTGCGCGCAATCCGCGCGCGTTCGAGGGTGTTGAAACCAGATGCCTGGATTTCGATGGCATGGGCACGCCGCGCTGGCGGACACCTATCGTGGCGCGGTGGATCGGCCTGAGGCGAACAGGGCGCGCGCGGCATTGAGGACCTTGATCTGGTAGGCATGATTGAGCGGCGCGGTATGGGAATGGTAATCGCCGACGGCCTGCATCAGATGCTCATCGTCCTGTGCCAGATAGGTGCGCAGGATGGCGCCGGCGGCGGCGATGTTGAAGCATGGCCGGGTGGTGAGGCGCGTTTTGACGAGGCTGGCCGGCAGGCCGGTATAGCGCGACAAAGCCGGCAGCCAGATGGTGTTCACCTGCATGACACCGAGGTCGTCCGAACCATTGACGTTGTGATTGATACTGCCGTTTATACCGCCTTCGACGACTGCTATCGAGGGGAGCACGCGCGGCGGCAGATGATAGATCCGTGCCTATCCGGTTGACTCAGACACCCACTAGGGCTAGTGGCCCCCGCCATGGCGGCCATTGACATTCACCAGCGTGACGAACTGGCTTTCCCC
>NZ_NCJX01000021.1:0-59775 GCF_002282635.1 Acidiphilium sp. 34-64-41
CGGGCATGAAGGGCGCGTTCGAGATCATGGGGGGAGATAAACATAGAGGGTGGGGGGTGAGAAAGGGGTTTGTTAGGGGTGCGTTAGAATTTTTGGTTTGGGGGTGCGGCGGGGCTGGATTGCCGCGCTGCGCTCGCAATGACGTGGTGGGGTTGGGGGCTGGGGTGATGGGTATCGGGGGATGCGAATCCTGCACGCGCTGCGCTTGCGGGGGCGGGGTGGTTGGATTGGGGATATGAGATTGGATGTTTGGGTGTTGAGACGTTGTAATTTCCGGGACAGGACTGTGTGGTTGTAATAGAGCGGCGGCCGTCCGAATTTTGTATTCCTGACAGTTGCCTGTGAGTGCAACGGTTTTTTGGAAAACGCAGTTTTTATACGGAGAGTAGAATGAACAGGATTGTCAAAACCGGAATTCTGGCCGGTGCCTTAGTTTTGGGTAGTTATGGCGCTGCGATGGCTGACAGCGGAACTGCCAACAACAAGCTTGGTGGCATGCTGACGATGACGCACGGGATGTTGCGGACATCGGGGCTCGATGGCGCCACGATTTACAACGACAAAGGCAAGGATCTTGCGACGTTGAAGAACATTCTGGTCAGCGACAGCGGTGGACCGACGACGGTGGTGGCTTCGGCGGATGGGCGGATGGTTTCGTTTCCGCTGAGCAAGCTGAAATTCCAGAAGAGTGACCCGAGCTCGACCGCCAAACAGCCGGATTACAGCGTGGTTTATCCGGGTGCATCGGAATCGACGTTCAAGACGATGCCGAAGTTCCATTACGATAGCGGCAACCAGGGCTGAGTTTGGCCTCGGCCGGTGGGTATGCCACCGGCCGATGGTTTGTTGTGCTGAGATAATTTGTTCGATTGTGCTTTGCTTTTGCGGTCGCTGGTTTATTCGAGGGTATCGATTGAACGGGAGCGGGCAGGGCGATGGACGAGGCGATGGGCGGTGCGGATGAGGCCGGGCATTCAATTGGGGATGCGCGGCGGTTGTTGTTTGGTGCGGTCGATGGGTTGATCCTGGCGCAGATGGTTGGGGCGGCTTGTGAGGTCGGGCTGGCGGATGCGCTGGGGGCTGATGAACTGGCGCCGGTCGGGGCGCTCGCGCCGCGGCTTGGGTGTGACGAGTGGGTTTTGTTCCGGCTGGTGCGCGCGCTGGCGGCGCAGGGTATTTTCACGATCGATGCGGGGCGGATGGTGGGGCATTCCGAGGCGTCGCGCTTGTTGCGGCGGGATGATGCGCGCTCGCTCGCCTGGTTCATGCGGTATTGGACGATGCCTTCGATCTGGGGGGCGTGGGGTGGGTTGAGCCATTGCGTGCGGACGGGGGCGGCGAGTTTTCCGGTGGCGAACGGGCGCGGGTTTTTTGAGCATATGGATGCGCATGCTGAGGATCATCGGGTGTTTTCGTCGCTGATGAGCGTCGGGTTCGCGGGGCGGCATGCGGCGCTGGCGGCGGGGCTTTCGTTTGCGGATGGGGAGGTCGTTGTCGATGTCGGCGGTGGCGCGGGGTCGCTGCTGCGGGAGATTTTGCTGCGGAACCCGGGCGTGCGCGGCGTGTTGTATGATCTGCCGAGTGTGGTGGCGGGGGCGGGGCAGTATATCGATACGGAGGATTTGCGGGCGCGGTGCGTGATCGAGGGGGGCAGTTTTCTTGAGCGCGTGCCGCAGGGCGGGACGAGTTATGTTTTGTCGTGGATTTTGCACGATTGGCCGGATGCGGGAGCGATTGCGATTTTAAAGGCGGTGCGGGCGGCGATGGCGCCGGGGGCGCGGTTGATCGTGATCGAGGAGGTGCTGGCGGCCGAGATCGGCGCGGGGGATGCCGGCACCTATGTCAATGATTTGAATATGCTTGTGCTGTTCGGGGGGAGCGAGCGGACGATGGCGGGGTTCAATGCGCTGATGGCGGCGGCGGGGTTTGGGGATGTGACGCGGATTGGGAATGCGGGGGGGATGGCGGTGCTTGAGGCGCGGGGCGGTGATCGGGTTGGGTGATGGCGTTGGGGGCGATGGGCGGGGGAAGAGAAGAATGATGACATGGTTGCGGTGCCGCCCTTCGCTTGTTAATCTTTTAAGATTACATTCAACAAGGCGACATCGATATGCGCACAGTCGTCAAGGCCTCTGCGGTTGAGTTGCTGCGCAAGGTTGCGCAACAGGCTTATTTGCACAATCCGGGTAATTGCTCGGGCGCCGTGCATGACGTTATTCGAAAGTTGGTAAATCCGGCGGCACCATATCGGCTTGCCAACGCGCTGATGGGATATCTTGCCAATCCGGCCAATGGATGGAGCAAAGTCCGGGATTACGCTGAGGCCTCGGCTCTGGCTGATCGTGGCGTGGTGGTGGTAGGCGGTTTGGCGGAACCCGGCGGGCATGGCCATGTTATTGTTGTTTTGCCGGGGCGTTGGAGGCCGAGCGGTGGATATAAAGTGGATGGCAGGATGATGCCGTCGCACGGGATGTTTCCGCCGGCGATGTCGACATCGCTCGGGCCATGGCCTGGGGCGGTTAGCGATGGCGACAAGACGGTGTTTGACCCTTGGGATAATGTGCAGGTGTTTAAGCATGTTACCTTCTGGGCGTGGCAGAAAAAATCATGATTTCGCGGATCGTTTTGTTCGGTGTTGCATGGCTTGGTTTGAGCGGTTGGGCGGTGGCGTCTCCGCCGGTTAAGTTAGCGCTGGCCGATTGCGGTGCGGTTTCTGGGGGGGTGAGCGCGAAAGCGGAGGTTTGGTTTGGTGCTCATGCGGGGGCGTATAGGCCTTATTTGACCGAGTGCCGGGTGCGTGATGGGCGGGGGCGGGTTGTTTTGAAAATTGTGGCGTTGCGCCAGGATGCGGCGGCGCGGCATCACCGTCTCTATTTTTATCACGGCAAGCCTTGGGATGGGCGGGATAGCATGGCGCTGATGAACGCGGACCCGGTTCCGTTGCCGGTTATTCTGACGCCGGGTGATCGGGCTGTTGGGCATCTTCAGGAAGGATTGTTTGGCGAGGGGCCTGGGACCAAGGCGGTCTTGTTCGAGGATTGGCGGGATGACTGGCCGCGGCGGATTGTGATGCGGGTGGCGGGTGCGGCGGTGCTGGGCACGTATTGTACGCCGCCGTTGATTTGGAACGCTGGTCAGGATGAATTCGTGAAGTCGAAGGGGCCGGCTTACGCGGGATGTAAGTGATGATGGGACGGGTGCCAGGATGAGGCGAAACTGAGTGGCCTCTTTTGGTCGGGTGCGTGGGGCAGAATTGTTGGAGGGATGGCATGGTTTCTTTGACGGACGGTGATTTGAACATTCGGGTGCGCAGCGTTGCGGTGACGGATGATGAATTGGGATGGACGGGCGCAGGATTGCGGTGCCGTTGGCGTGGTATCCGCGATTGCTCGGAGCGATGCCGGATCAACGGGCGCGGTGGGAAATTGCCGGGGCCGGGTATGGGATTCATTGGCCCGATCTGGATGAGGATTTGAGTACCGAGGGGTTGTTGCGTGGGGCGCGGGCGCCGGGTGGGTCGGGACGGTGGGTTGGTGCGCGATCCGTGGGGTGATCGCCGCGCGGATGGCCGATGTGCGGTTTGTGGCATCTGGGCGGTATTTCGGGGTTGTGGCTCAGGAGGCTATGCGCTGGGCAGCTGTGCTGATGGTCGATGCCGGCGGTGGCGCGGGATCGGGCGGGGTGGGTCCGTTGGCGTCGCGTTGATGTGATCATCGCGGGGGGCGGCGGTTGGGGTACGGAAAGATGGCGGATGGCGCTTTGTTTATCCGCCCTTCGCTTGGTGATACGACGACGAGCACGAACATGCTTTGGCCAGCGGGCCAACGCACCTTTGTTCACACGAAGTTGATGGGCTTCGCAAAGGCTCTGCCCATTCTACGCCTGCTAAACTGTTTCCACGATTTAAATAAAAATGAGAGGTTTAAATGTCGCAAGTACAGGAAATAAGTATACAGCTCGACGGAATAAGCAATATTTTGAAAACACGAAGGTTCAGCGTTCCAGCGTATCAAAGGTCATATGCGTGGGAAATCGAACACGTTGAATCGCTTCTTAATGACATCAACGACGCTATTAACGGAAAAGAAAAAGAATATTTTCTTGGTTCGATAGTAGTAACGGGACCTATTGATCGCAGATACGAAGTTGTAGACGGGCAACAGCGGCTAACGACTGTTAGTTTATTAATATCAGCTATCCGTGACAAATTTAGAGATCAGCGAGACGTTGAAGCTGAGACATCGATTCGAAATGATTTTCTTGCGAATGTCGATCGAAAAACCAAAGAACGTGAGCCAAAACTTGTATTAAACGAGGTTGACAATGAATTTTATCAAGAAATTATCGAAAATAAAACAAATATAGATGTTGGTCGATTTCAGAGGCAGTCGCATAAAAGACTAATTGAAGCATCTAATCGCATACGGAAATACATTGATGATATAACTGCTGTCGCTTCCGATGCGGATGAAAAGCTTCATAGTTGGCTTGATTATCTGGAGTCAAATCTGAAGGTGATATTAGTGACTGCTCCAGATGCCAGTAATGCGTTTGTTATATTTGAAACACTGAACGACCGTGGATTGGAGTTAGCGATCTCGGACCTACTAAAGAACTATCTTTTTCATAAATCGGGTGACAAAATGGAGGAGGTAAAAATAGATGGCTAACAATGGTTGCCACTTTGGAAAGTGCAACAGATGATCCGCTAATAGTAACTTATCTTCGACATTTTTCTATGTCGAGATATGGTCTTGTTCGAGAGAAAGAGTTATTCGGAGTGATAAAGAGAAAAATAACGAATAAAAAATTAGCAGTTCAGTTTTCGACTGACTTGAGTAATACATCAAAAATATACGCGTCATTAATAAATGCAGATCACGAATTGTGGTCTAAGTACGACACGACTACGCGAAATTCCGTAGTTGCCCTGAATCTACTCGGCATGGTTCAGGTTCGCCCTCTTTTAATTGCAATTTTAGATAGGCTAGACCCTCGATCAGTCTCAGCAGCGTTCCGCAAGCTTGTTGCGGCAGCAGTAAGATTTCAGATTGTTGGTGGCGCTGGCGGTGGCACCCTTGAGCGAATATACAGCGAGGCTGCGCGAGGGGTGACGGACGGCACCCTAAAAACGATAGCTGATATACTTAAGGTTTTTACCACCCTCCCGACTGATTCTGCGTTCATTGCTGCTTTTTCGGTTGCATCGATCTCGAAGCAAGCACTTGCGAGATACTACTTGCGTACTCTGGAGTCGGAGTCGCCCGAGACAACCGGTGAACTGGTGCCTAATGCAGACCCGAAAAGCGTCAACCTTGAGCATATTTTACCGATAACACCCTCTCCTTACTGGACACAGCTTTGGTCAACGGATGATACGAGGGCATTCCAGAGACGTTTGGGGAATATGGCGATCCTCTCTGCGAAGGTAAACAGTACTGTGGGAAACGATACCTTCGAAACCAAGAGACGTCTATTTGAGGCTTCACCATTCAAATTCACGGCGATGATTGCAGATTTCCCCGTTTGGAATAAGGCGTCGATCGATCAGCGACAGATCGAAATGGCCAAAGTAGCTGCAAAGATTTGGTCGGTCCGCCCATAACTCAGTGACGACTGGCAGCGCCAGACTCGAAAAAGTTTTTTGGTTCTTTTTTCCAAAAAAGAACGGCTTGCTTACCTTCGGCTCCCCGACTCGACAATTCGGTCCGGGGGCGATATAGGCGGCGCACACAGAACGCGGGAGGCTGGGGCGTGGTGCTCTGGCCGGTTGGACCGCGGTCTATTGGCGTTTTGCGTCAGCGGATGGGAGTGCGCCTTATGGCGAAGAAGATTGTTGGCTATATTAAGTTACAGATACCGGCGGGCAAGGCTAATCCGTCGCCGCCGGTTGGGCCTGCTTTGGGGCAGCGCGGGTTGAATATCATGCAGTTTTGCAAGGATTTCAATGCGGCGACGCAGGGTATGGAAGTGGGCATGCCGGTGCCGGTGGTGATTACCGCGTTTGGCGATCGGACCTTTACCTTTATCACCAAGACGCCGCCGAACACGTATTTTCTGAAGAAGGCGGCGGGGATTACCAAGGGGTCCACGACGACCGGCAAGGGTGCGACCGTGGGCAAGGTTACCATGGCGCAGTTGCGGGAAATTGCGGCGACGAAGATGGTTCATATGAACGCCAATGATGTCGATGGTGCGGTGCGCATGTTGATCGGGTCGGCGCGGTCGATGGGTCTTTCGGTGGTGGAGGGCTGATCATGGCGAAGAACAAGCGTTTGGTTAAGGCGACCGCGGCGGTCGAGGCGAACAAGGCCTATGCGTTGGATGAGGCGATGGCGTTGGTGAAGACCAATGCGACGGCGAAGTTCGATGAGACTGTGGAGTTGTCGTTGAATCTCGGCATCGATCCGCGTCATGCCGATCAGATGGTGCGCGGGCTGATTTCGTTGCCGAACGGCACGGGCAAGACGCTGCGGGTAGGCGTGTTTGCGCGCGGGCCGAAGGCGGATGAGGCGCGGGCGGCGGGTGCGGATGTGGTGGGTGCCGATGATCTGGCCGAGCAGGTGCAGGCGGGCAACATTGCGTTCGATCGTTGCATCGCGACGCCGGACATGATGGCGCTGGTTGGGCGGCTGGGTAAGATTCTCGGGCCGCGCGGGCTGATGCCTAATCCGAAGCTGGGGACCGTTACCATGGACGTTAAGGGTGCGGTTACGGCGGCGAAGTCGGGCCAGGTGGAGTTTCGGGCGGAGAAGGCCGGGATTATTCATGCGGGGATCGGCAAGGCGAGTTTTGATGCCGGGTTGTTGATCGAGAACGCGAAGGCGTTGGTCGATGCGATTCAGAAGGCGAAGCCGGCCGGGGCGAAGGGGACTTATTTGCAGAAGGCGGCGTTGTCTTCGACGATGGGACCTGGGGTTCGGGTTGATGTGAGTACGCTTTCGGCTTGAGGGCGTTAGGGTAGGGAAGGCTTCTTTTTTGTAAAAAAGAAGCAAAAAACTTTTTTGAATTTGGTGCACGGGCGTTTCGACGGTACGGGCTAGAGTCATAAAGTTTTTTTGCTTCTTTTTGTTCACAAAAAGAAGGCTTCGCTTACTTCGCCTTACTTTGGATGCGGGTTTGGGACGGGGCTGGATTGCTTCGCAAGGGCTCGCAATGACGGGGTGGGGTTGTATTGAGAATGTGCCGGGCTTTGGCTCGGCCATGACGGGATTGCCGGCTATGCTGGTGGTTCCGGACCTGTCCAAGACGGTTTGTAGTCCTTTCGGACTTTAATGGGTGTGAGCCCGCAGGCCGTAGATGGGGTGTCGGAGGTGTTGAGGCACCGATGGTTCCAATCACGGACAGGCGAACATGCGGCTGGGATGGTCCTTGCCGCTTTGGGCAAACCGGTGTTGCGCGGTCCAAACGCGTGATGCCTGACGAGTGGAGACCGAATTGGATCGCGCACAGAAGCGTGAGTTCGTGGACTCGCTTGCGACCGTGTTCGCTGAGACGTCGATGATCGTGGTGACCCGCAATGACGGGTTGACGGTTGCCGATGTGACGGCGTTGCGCGTGCGGATGCGGGCGGCGGGCGCACAATATAAAGTGGCGAAGAACCGTTTGGCCCATATCGCCTTGGAAGGCACCAAGTTCGACGGGCTGGTGCCGCTGATGAAGGGTCCGACCGCGCTGGCGTGGTCGCATGATCCGGTAGCGGTGGCAAAGGCTGCGGTCGAGTTCGCCAAGACCAACGAGAAGTTCGTGCTGGTCGGTGGCGCGTTGGGGACTCAGATGCTCGATGCATCGGGTGTTCGCGCGCTGGCCGAGCTGCCGTCGCTCGATCAACTGCGTGGCAAGCTGCTGGGTCTGATCCAGGCGCCGGCGACGCGGATTGCGGGTGTGCTGCAGGCGCCGGCGGGGCAACTTGCGCGGGTCTTTGGGGCGTATGCCAAGGCAAATGGGGCTGAGGAGACCGCTGAGGCGGCGTGAGGGGAGGAAGAAGGCTTCTTTTTTGTAAAAAAGAAGCAAAAAACTTTCTGACTCTGGTCCGCGCTGGTTTCACCGGTAAGGGCTAGATTAACAAAGTTTTTTTGCTTCTTTTTGTTCAGAAAAAGAAGACTTCTGATACCCCTTCAGCGTCGCCGTGAGCGAGCCCGAACGGTTCGGGCTTGCATGGAACCATCACAACGAGTATTATAGGAACTGACGAAATGGCTGATCTCGCAAATTTAGTTGACCAACTCTCTTCCCTCACTGTCCTCGAAGCAGCGGAGCTTTCTAAGCTGCTCGAAGAGAAGTGGGGTGTTTCGGCTGCGGCACCGGTTGCGGTTGCTGCTGCGGCGGCGCCAGGCGCTGCTGCGGCTCCGGTTGAGGAGCAGACCGAATTCACCGTCGTGCTGAAGGCCGCCGGGGACAAGAAGATCAACGTGATTAAGGAAATCCGGACGATCACCGGTCTTGGGCTGAAGGAAGCCAAGGACCTCGTTGAAGGCGCGCCGAAGACCGTGAAGGAAGGCGTGAACAAGGACGAGGCCGAGAAGATCAAGAAGGTTCTGGAAGAGCAGGGCGCATCTGTCGGCATCGAATGATTTACCGCGACGCCGCGTGAGGCAACTCACCGCGGCGTTTTCGACCTGACTTCGGCGGAGTGCCCTCGGGCACTCCGCCCGTTTGCTGTTGCGCCTGATGGGCGAGATTTGGACTGATACGATACGGCATCGCTGTCGGGCGATGGTTCGTTACTGAATTATTGATTGGGGTATGGGCATGAATGCGATTTCGGGTGGCATGAACAAGATTTCCTTTACCAATCGCAAGCGCATCCGCAAGAGCTTCGGGAGAATTCCCGAAACCACGCCGATGCCCAACCTGATCGATGTGCAGCGCGCGAGCTATGACGCGTTTCTACAGATGAACGTGTCGCCGGATTCGCGTTCGGTGTCGGGTTTGCAGGAAGTGTTCAAATCGGTGTTCCCGATCGATGATTTCGCCGGGCGGGGCCGGTTGGAGTTCGTTTATTACGAGCTCGAAGACCCGAAATATGATGTGGAAGAGTGCATTCAGCGCGGGATGACCTATGCGGCGCCGCTGAAGGTGGTGCTGCGGTTGATCGTGTGGGATCTGGATGAGGATACCGGGGCGCGTTCGATCCGCGACATCAAGGAGCAGCCCGTTTATATGGGCGATATGCCGCTGATGACGGATAACGGCACGTTCGTGGTCAATGGGACCGAGCGGGTCATTGTCAGTCAGATGCATCGCAGCCCGGGCGTGTTTTTCGATCACGACAAGGGCAAGACCCATGCTTCGGGTAAGTTTTTGTTCGCGGCGCGGGTGATTCCGTATCGCGGATCGTGGCTGGATTTCGAGTTCGATGCCAAGGATCTGGCGTATGTGCGGATCGATCGGAAGCGCAAGCTGCCGATCACGACGTTGCTGTATGCGCTGGAGAGCAAGGCGACCGAGGCGCTGCGGGCAGCGCGGACGGCCAAGGGCGAGACGCTGGAAATCGGTGAAATCAAGGGCATGGATGCCGAGGAGATCCTCAGCACGTTCTATGGCCAGGTGCCGTTTACCCGGACCAAGGATGGGAACGGCGAGAGCGCGTGGGCGCGGCCGTTCGAGCCGGAATTGTTCCGTGGCGCGAAGCTGGTTGAAGATCTGGTCGATGCCGAGACGGGCCAGGTGGTGGCCAAGGCCGAGGAGAAGCTGACGGCGCGGGCGGCCCGCAAGATTGGCGAGACGACCAAGCATGTGCTGGTCAGCCGGGCCGATCTGGTCGGGCGGTATGTTGCCGAGGATTTGTATGATCCGAACACCGGTGAGATTTTCGCCGATGCCGGCGAGGAGATCGCCGAGGCGAAGCTTGCGGTGTTCGAGGCGGCCGGGCTGGATGTGATTCCGACGCTGGCGGTGGATCAGACCAAGGGGCCGTGGATTCGCAATACGCTGGCGGTGGACAAGAATTCGAACCGCGAGGATGCGCTGGTCGATATCTATCGGGTGATCCGGCCGGGCGAGCCGCCGACCAGCGAGACCGCCGAGGCGTTGTTCCGCGGGTTGTTCTTTGATTCCGAGCGCTATGATCTGTCCGCCGTGGGGCGGGTGAAGATGAACATGCGCCTGGGGATCGAGTGCGACGACCAGATGCGGGTGCTGCGGAAAGAGGATATTCTGCGCACGATTCAGATCATGTGCGATCTGAAGGATGGGCGCGGGCAGATCGACGATATCGATAATCTCGGCAATCGGCGGGTGCGGTCGGTTGGTGAGCTGATGGAGAATCAGTATCGGGTCGGGCTGCTGCGGATGGAGCGTGCCATTCGCGAGAGGATGGGCTCGGTCGATATCGACGGGGTGATGCCGCATGATCTGATCAATGCGAAGCCGGCGGCGGCGGCGGTGCGGGAGTTTTTCGGCAGCTCGCAGCTGAGCCAGTTCATGGATCAGACCAATCCGCTGTCGGAAGTGACGCATAAGCGGCGCCTGTCCGCGTTGGGACCGGGCGGGTTGACGCGCGAGCGGGCCGGGTTCGAGGTGCGCGACGTGCATCCGACGCATTATGGCCGCATCTGCCCGATCGAGACGCCGGAAGGGCCGAACATCGGGTTGATCAACTCGCTGGCGACGTTTGCCAAGGTGAATAAGTACGGATTTATCGAGACGCCGTACCGGATGGTAACCAACGGTAAAGTTTCCGATGACTATAAGTATTTGTCGGCGATGGAAGAGGAGCGGTTGACGGTGGCTCAGGCGGATGCGCCGAAGCTGGAAGACGGCACGCTGACCGAGGATTTGGTTTCGGTGCGGCGGAACGGCGATTTCCGGCTGGTGCGGCCGGAGGAAGTGACGGCGATCGACGTGTCGCCACGCCAGCTGGTTTCTGTTGCTGCGGCGTTGATTCCGTTTTTGGAGAACGATGACGCCAACCGCGCGCTGATGGGCTCGAACATGCAGCGTCAGGCGGTGCCGTTGATCCGTTCGGACGCGCCGCTGGTCGGCACCGGGATGGAAGCGGCGGTGGCGCAGGATTCGGGTGCGACCATCGTGGCGCGGCGGGCCGGCATCATCGACCAGATCGATGGCGCGCGGATTGTGGTGCGGGCGACCAACGATGATGGCACGACGATGGGTGTCGATATCTATCGGTTGCGCAAGTTCATGCGCTCGAACCAGTCGACCTGCATCAACCAGCGGCCGCTGGTGCGGGTGGGCGACCGGGTTGGGGCGGGCGATATCATTGCCGATGGACCGTCGACCGAGTTGGGCGAATTGGCGCTGGGGCGGAACATTCTGTGCGCGTTCATGCCCTGGAACGGGTATAATTTCGAGGATTCGATCCTGATTTCGGAGCGGATTGCGCGCGAGGACATGTTCACTTCGATCCATATCGAGGAATTCGAGGTGATGGCGCGCGACACCAAGCTGGGGCAGGAGGAAATCACGCGTGATATTCCGAATGTCGGCGAGGAGGCGTTGCGCAATCTGGATGAGGCTGGGATTGTGATATTCTGGTGGGCAAGGTGACGCCGAAGGGCGAAAGCCCGATGACGCCGGAAGAGAAGCTGTTGCGTGCGATTTTCGGTGAGAAGGCATCCGACGTGCGGGATACCTCGCTCAAGCTGCCGCCTGGGGTTTCGGGCACGATTGTCGATGTGCGGGTGTTCAACCGGCGTGGTGTGGATAAGGACGAGCGCGCTCTGGCGATCGAGCGGTCGGAGATCGAGCGGCTTGCCAAGGATCGGGATGACGAGCGGGCGATTCAGGAGCGCGCGTTCCTGAACCGGTTGCGCGAGAAGCTGCTCGGGCAGCTTGCCGGGTCGGGCTACAAGGGCGTGCGCTCGGGCAGCGAGATCAATGCCGAACTGCTCGCCGAAGTGCCGCGCAATGCCTGGCGGAATCTGACCGTGCAGGACGATCATGTGATGGCCGAGATCGAGACGCTGAAGCGCGAATTCGATGCGGCGGTGCATAAATTGCAGGCGCGGTTCGAGAGCAAGGTCGAGAAATTGCAGCGCGGCGACGAGATGCCGCCGGGCGTGATGAAGATGGTTAAGGTCTTCATCGCGGTGAAGCGCAAGCTGCAGCCGGGCGACAAGATGGCCGGACGCCATGGCAACAAGGGTGTGGTCTCGAAGGTCGTGCCGATCGAGGACATGCCGTTCCTGGAGGACGGCACCGCGGTCGATATCGTGCTCAACCCGTTGGGTGTGCCCTCGCGCATGAATGTCGGGCAGATTCTCGAGACGCATCTGGGATGGGCATGCGCCAATCTCGGGCGGCAGATCGGTGAGCTGGTCGATAACTACCGGCGCACCGGGCAGGAGCGCGAGCGGCTGCATGCCATGCTCAAGGATGTGTATGGTGAGGAGATCTACACCAAGCAGATCGAGATCATGGACGATGCCGATGTTGCCGAATTGTGCGGCAATATCCGCAAGGGCGTGCCGATCGCGACGCCGGTGTTCGATGGCGCGCGCATCACCGATATCGAGGATATGCTGGCGAAGGCCGGGGTCGATATTTCGGGTCAGATGACCCTTGCGGATGGGCGGACCGGCGAGCAGTTCGAGCGCAAGGTGACCGTGGGCTATATGTATATGCTCAAGCTCGGGCACATGGTGGATGACAAGATCCATGCGCGCTCGATCGGGCCGTATTCGCTGGTGACCCAGCAGCCGCTGGGGGGCAAGGCGCAGTTCGGTGGGCAGCGGTTCGGCGAAATGGAAGTGTGGGCGCTCGAGGCTTATGGTGCCGCCTATACCTTGCAGGAAATGCTGACCGTGAAATCGGACGACGTTTCGGGCCGCACCAAGGTTTATGAGGCGATCGTGCGCGAGCAGGATAATTTCGAGGCGGGTGTGCCGGAGAGCTTCAACGTGCTGACCAAGGAATTGAAATCGCTTGGTCTCAACGTCGATCTGACGCTTTCGGCTGAGTGAGTTTTGGCGGTTTGATCATGGCGCGGGGTGGGGTTGCCACGCCGCGTCGATGAAAGGGATTGTTGCATGAACGACTTGATGAAGATTCTGGGCCAGACCGGCCAGGCCGCGACTTTCGACCAGATCCGCATTCAGATCGCCTCGCCCGAGCAGATCCGCTCGTGGTCGTTCGGTGAGATCAAGAAGCCCGAAACCATCAACTACCGTACCTTCAAGCCGGAGCGGGACGGGTTGTTCTGTGCCCGTATTTTCGGGCCAATCAAGGATTACGAGTGCCTGTGCGGCAAGTACAAGCGGATGAAGTTCCGTGGCATCATCTGCGAGAAATGCGGCGTCGAGGTGACCTTGGCCAAGGTGCGGCGCGAGCGGATGGGGCATATCGAGCTCGCCTCGCCGGTTGCGCATATCTGGTTTTTGAAGTCGCTGCCGAGCCGGATTGCCACCATGGTCGAGATGACCCTGAAGGATCTGGAGAAGGTTCTGTATTTCGAGAGCTATATCGTGCTCGATCCGTACACCACGGATCTGAAGCGCTATCAGCTGCTGTCGGAAGATGATCTGTACGCCAAGCAGGACGAATTCGGCGATGACGGGTTCAAGGCCGGCATCGGTGCGGAGGCGATCAAGTCGATTCTGGCACAGGTCGATCTGGAGACCGAGCAGGTCACCATGCGGGCTGATTTGAAGGAAGCGACGTCCGAGGCGAAGCGCAAGAAGCTGGTCAAGCGGTTGAAGCTGGTCGAGGCGTTCATTGAATCCGGCACGCGGCCGGAGTGGATGATTTTGGACGTGGTGCCGGTGATTCCGCCGGAACTGCGGCCGCTGGTGCCGTTGGACGGCGGGCGTTTTGCGACGTCTGATTTGAACGATCTGTATCGCCGCGTGATCAACCGCAATAATCGTTTGAAGCGGCTGATCGAGCTGCGCGCGCCGGATATTATTGTCCGCAACGAGAAGCGCATGTTGCAGGAGAGCGTGGATGCGCTGTTCGACAACGGGCGGCGCGGCCGGGCGATTACCGGGACCAACAAGCGGCCGTTGAAGTCGCTGTCGGACATGCTGAAGGGCAAGCAGGGGCGGTTCCGCCAGAACCTGCTGGGCAAGCGCGTCGATTACTCGGGCCGTTCGGTCATCGTGGTCGGGCCGGAGCTCAAGCTGCACCAGTGCGGCCTGCCGAAGAAGATGGCGCTCGAATTGTTCAAGCCGTTCATCTACGCCAAGCTCGAGAAATACGGTCTTGCCACCACCATCAAGGCGGCGAAGCGCATGGTCGAGAAGGAGCGTCCCGAAGTGTGGGACATTCTCGAAGAGGTGATCCGCGAGCATCCGGTGATGCTGAACCGCGCGCCGACCTTGCATCGCCTGGGTATTCAGGCGTTCGAGCCGATTTTGATCGAAGGCAAGGCGATTCAGCTGCATCCGCTGGTCTGCACCGCGTTCAACGCCGATTTCGACGGCGATCAGATGGCGGTGCACGTGCCGCTGTCGATCGAGGCGCAGTTGGAAGCGCGCGTGCTGATGATGAGCACGAACAACATTCTGAACCCGGCCAACGGCAAGCCGATTATTGTGCCGAGCCAGGACATTGTGCTCGGGCTGTATTATCTGTCGCTGGAGACGCCGGAGTTTTCGGGCGTTGCCGACAAGGATGCGCCGGCGTTCGGCAATGCCGGCGAGATCGAGCACGCGCTGAGCGCCAAGCGGATCAAGCTGCACGACCGCATCCGCGCGCGCGTGGCGGTGACCGCGGCGGATGGCACGGTTTCGTATCAGGTGGTGGCGACCACGGCGGGGCGCACGATGATCGGCAATTTGCTGCCGAAGCATCATGAAGTGCCGTATGCGCTGGTGAACCGCCAGTTGACCAAGAAGACCGTGTCGGACGTGATCGATGCGGTGTATCGCCATACCGGCCAGAAAGAGGCGGTGATTTTCTGTGACCGGCTGATGGCGCTCGGGTTCACCCATGCGGCCAAGGCGGGCATTTCGTTCGGCAAGGACGACATGGTGATCCCGGCCGAGAAGCAGGATCTGCTCGAGAAGACGCAGGCCGAGGTCAAGGAATTCGAGGCGCAGTACCACGATGGTCTGATCACGGCGGGCGAGCGCTACAACAAGGTGATCGATGCGTGGTCGCGTTGTAACGACACGGTTGCGGCCGCGATGATGCGCGAGATTTCCAAGCAGGAGCCGGGCAAGCAGACCAATTCGGTGTGGATGATGAGCCATTCCGGCGCGCGTGGGTCGCCGACCCAGATGCGTCAGCTGGCGGGTATGCGCGGGTTGATGGCCAAGCCTTCGGGCGAGATCATCGAGCAGCCGATTTTGTCCAACTTTAAGGAAGGCTTAACTGTTGCCGAGTATTTTAACTCGACACATGGAGCGCGTAAGGGGTTGGCGGATACTGCGTTGAAGACGGCGAACTCGGGCTATCTGACCCGGCGACTGGTCGATGTGGCGCAGGATTGCATCATCATCGCGCATGATTGCGGCACCGAGCGCGGCTTGACCGTGCGGGCCGTGATGGATGGCGGTGAGGTGATTTCCGGCCTCGCCGAGCGGACCCTGGGGCGGACCACGGCCGAGGACGTGTTCGATCCGACTGACGGTTCGCTGATCATTGCGGCGAATACGCTGATCGAGGAGATCGAGGCGGACCGGATCGACAAGACCGGCGTCGAGCAGGTGAAAATCCGCTCGGTGCTGACCTGCGAGTCGAAAGTGGGCGTCTGCGCGATGTGCTACGGGCGTGATCTGGCACGCGGCACGCCGGTGAATGCCGGCGAGGCGGTGGGTGTGATCGCGGCGCAGTCGATCGGTGAGCCGGGCACGCAGCTGACGATGCGCACCTTCCATATCGGTGGTGCGGCGCAGCGTGGGGCCGAGCAATCGAACGTCGAGGCGAGCCATGACGGTACGGTGACGGTGAAGAACCGCAACGTGGTGGCGAATTCGGCCGGCGTGCCGGTGGTGATGAGCCGCAACTGCGAACTTGCGATTACCGATGCGGCCGGGCGTGAACGCGCGAAGTTCCGGGTGCCGTACGGTGCGCGGTTGCTGACCGAGGAAGGCCAGAGCGTGACGCGCGGCGAGAAACTGGCCGAGTGGGATCCCTATACCCTGCCGATCATCACCGAGCGGGGCGGCGTGGTCGAATTCGCCGATCTGCTCGAAGGTGTGACCTTGGTCGAACGGGTCGATGACGTGACCGGGCTGACCTCGAAAGTGGTGGTCGATTACAAGCAATCGGCCAAGGGCGCGGATTTGCGGCCACGCCTGCTGCTGAAGGACGAGAAGGGCGAGATCGTGCGCCTGGCCAACGGCGCCGAAGCGCGTTCGTTCCTGCCGCCGGATTCGATCCTGTCGGTTGAGAACGGTGCGACGGTGCAGGCGGGTGACGTGCTGGCACGGATGCCGCGCGAAGGTTCGAAAACCCGTGACATCACCGGCGGTCTGCCGCGTGTGGCGGAATTGTTCGAGGCGCGGCGGCCGAAGGATCACGCGATCATCGCGGAAATCGATGGTCGGGTGGAAATTGGCAAGGATTACAAGGCGAAGCGCCGCATTCTGGTCAAGAACGACGAGACCGGCGAGGAGACCGAGTATTTGTTGCCGAAGGGCAAGCACATGTCGGTGCAGGAAGGCGATTACGTCCATCGGGGTGACCCGCTGGTCGATGGTCCGCGCGTGCCGCATGATATTCTGCGGGTGCTCGGCGTCGAGGCGTTGTCGGATTATTTGGTCAATGAAATCCAGGATGTCTATCGACTGCAGGGCGTGAAGATCAACGACAAGCATATCGAAGTCGTGGTGCGCCAGATGCTGCAGAAGATCGAAATCACCGAGCCGGGGGATACCACGTATCTGATCGGCGAGCTGGTCGACCGGATCGAGTTCGAGACGGAGAACGAGCGGCGGGTGAAGCTGGACGAACGGGCGGCGAGCGGGCTGCCGGTGCTGCAGGGTATTACCAAGGCGAGCCTGCAGACGCTGAGCTTTATCTCGGCGGCCTCGTTCCAGGAAACCACGCGGGTGCTGACCGAAGCGGCGACCGCGGGCAAGACCGATCATCTGCTCGGGTTGAAGGAGAACGTCATCGTCGGGCGGTTGATCCCGGCGGGCACCGGCAGCGTGATGAGCCGGTTGCGCGCGATTGCCGCGGGGCGGGACAAGACGACGCTGGCGCAGACGCGCACGGCGCTGCCGTCACGCCGCGAGGTTGCGGCGGAGTAACGGCGGCGTTTGGTGGAACGAAGAAGCCGGCATCCTTCGGGGTGCCGGTTTTTTTTTGGGTTCAGGGAGGCAGGCTTCTTTTTCGTAAAAAAGAAGCAAAAAACTTTTGGGAGTCTCAGATTGGTGCGGCTGCTGCGCTATCGTCTGCGGCCCGGCTCCAAGGTTTGCGGTAGGTGATGAATCGGTCGAACGTATCCGCGAAACCGCTCGATCGATGGAGTTTTATGGAGGGGTCGTTGATCAGATCGACCATGGCTTTGAATTGCAGTCCTGGGACGTCGTGATCGGCGAGACAGCGTTCAATCAGCGCCGTGCCGACACGTTTGCCCCTATGGGATTTGGTCACACCCACGTAGGCGATCCATCCTGACCGTGTTTCACGATCAATCTGGGGGATGAGGAGCCCGATGGGCTTGTCGCCCTCGGTTGCGACCAGCCAGATGGTACGATCGGCGCTGGGCTCGGCAGGATCGAGAAATTCCGCCATATCAGCTCGCACGTCGATCAGGGGGTCGTTATCGGCTCGGTCCATCGTATCGGTTTGGCATGCGAGGTAAAGATCAAGCAGATCGGTTTCTGTGAAATGACCCCCGCCAGTGATGCTGCGGGCGATTGAACTCTTTCGCGTCGTTGCTGAGCGTCGATGGGTCAGGATAGCGGCTGCCGCAGTGAATTCAAAGCGGTCAGCGACCACGGCACCCCGCCAGACTGACGCAGCAGGGTGACTCTCGAGAAAGCGAGTCTCACTATATTTGATTTCAATTTCGGAAAATAGTTCCAGTGTTCGGTTCAGTATCAAACCGGCGAGATTTTTTTTGTGGCACATCGATAACGTATCAGCGAAGACAGGCGGCCAAACCTGCAACCGACCCCGGGAATCGATTTCGGTTGCAATTCTCGCGTATGTCTCAAATCCCTGATGTGCGACGAGGCGGACTACGTTGTGAGGTGTGTTTGAGGAGATGTTAGCCAACACTCGGTCCCGTGCTGCTTGAGCTTTTGCAGGCTTCGGGCCGATTTGGAACCATAAGTCGATATTTCGACGGTCGATCACGCTGATTTCGAGCGATGGTGGAAATGCGTGGGTCACCGGCCATACTCTTCCATGCCCCCCGGCATCGGCGCAACAAAATCATTCTCTTTCTAGTTGGGTCTGGGGCCTAAGGCCCCAGCGGGTCCAGGGCAGAGCCCTGGCCTTTTTCGAGGGAATCGACTTGACTCTGGGGAGCCTGGCTCTTAAGGGTGGCGCCTCAGCGAGACGCGGGGAATTCCCGGTCGCGCCGTTCATTACTCTCACGCTTGCGGCGCCGTCGTCCCTTGGGGTTGACTTAGGTTGCGGGTCTGGGTTGCCGCAGGTGGAGTGTTCTCCGCCCTGCGGTGTTTGTATGAGCGCGTGACGGGTGATCCCGGCTAGACGGATTTAGGCCAGAAGGACGACGAGTGCATGCCGACTATCAATCAGTTGATCGCCAAGGGGCGTGAAGTTCGGGCCAAGCGCAACAAGGTGCCGGCGCTGCAGAACTGCCCGCAGAAGCGTGGTGTTTGCACCCGCGTTTATACCACGACCCCGAAGAAGCCGAACTCGGCGTTGCGTAAGGTTGCCAAGGTGCGCCTGACCAACGGCTACGAGGTGGTGAGCTACATTCCGGGTGAGGGGCATAATTTGCAGGAGCACTCGGTGGTGTTGATCCGTGGTGGCCGCGTGAAGGATTTGCCGGGCGTGCGGTATCATATTCTGCGTGGCGTGCTCGACACGCAGGGCATTGCCAAGCGTCGTCAGCGTCGTTCGCTGTATGGCGCGAAGCGGCCGAAGTAAGGAGATCAGATTGTGAGCAGACGTCATTCCGCGACCAAGCGCGAAGTTTTGCCCGATCCGAAATTCGGTGATGTGGTGATCAGCCGTTTCATGAACGTGCTGATGTACGACGGAAAGAAATCGGCCGCTGAGACCATTGTTTATGGTGCGCTGGACAGTTTGAAGAAACGGGGCGGCAACAATGCCGATCCGGTTCGGATGTTTCATGAGGCGCTTGATAATGTGAAGCCGGCGATTGAGGTGCGGTCGCGCCGGGTTGGTGGTGCGACGTATCAGGTTCCGGTCGAAGTGCGGACCGAGCGGCGCCAGGCTTTGGCGATTCGCTGGATCATCGAGAGTGCGCGCAAGCGGGGCGAGCACACGATGGAGGACCGGTTGTCGAACGAGCTGTTGGACGCGGTGAACAACCGTGGTGCGGCAGTGAAGAAGCGTGAAGACACGCATCGCATGGCCGAAGCCAACAAGGCGTTCAGCCATTATCGCTGGTAGACGGAAACTCATCTGACGCCGGTTTTGAGTGCGGCGCTGAACCAAATACGAGACGGAGATACCTATGGCCAAGGCTAAATTCGAGCGGAACAAACCGCACTGCAACATTGGCACGATCGGCCACGTCGATCATGGCAAGACGTCGCTGACCGCGGCCATCACCAAGGTGCTGGCAAAGTCGGGCGGTGCGACGTTCCGCGCCTATGACAGCATCGATGCGGCGCCGGAAGAACGCGCTCGTGGCATCACGATCGCGACCGCGCATGTCGAGTACGAGACGGCGAACCGGCATTACGCCCATGTCGATTGCCCCGGCCATGCTGACTATGTGAAGAACATGATCACCGGTGCGGCGCAGATGGACGGTGCCATTCTAGTGGTTTCGGCCGCTGATGGCCCGATGCCGCAGACCCGCGAGCATATCTTGCTCGCCCGTCAGGTTGGCGTGCCGGCACTCGTCGTGTTCCTGAACAAGATGGACATGGCCGATCCCGACCTGGTTGAGCTGGTCGAGATGGAAGTGCGCGATCTGCTGAACAAATATGAATATCCCGGCGATGATATCCCCATCATCAAGGGTTCGGCGCTGTGCGCGCTGGAAGACAAGCAGCAGGAAATCGGCGAGCAGGCCGTGATCGAGCTAATGGCGGCGGTCGATGCGTATATTCCGCAGCCGGAACGCCCGATCGACAAGCCGTTCCTGATGCCGGTTGAAGACGTGTTCTCGATCTCGGGTCGTGGCACCGTGGTGACCGGCCGCGTCGAGCGCGGCATTGTCAAGGTTGGCGACGAAGTCGAGATCGTGGGTTTGAAGGCCACGGTGAAGACGATCGTCACCGGCGTTGAAATGTTCCGCAAGCTGCTCGATCAGGGCCAGGCAGGCGATAACATTGGTGCGCTGCTGCGCGGCACGAAGCGTGAAGATGTCGAGCGTGGCCAGGTTCTGGCGGCGCCGGGTTCGATCACGCCGCACACCAATTTCTCGGGTTCGGTGTATATTCTGAATAAGGAAGAGGGTGGCCGTCATACGCCGTTCTTTACCAACTACCGCCCGCAGTTTTACTTCCGCACCACCGATGTGACCGGTGTGGTGACCTTGCCGGATGGCGTCGAGATGGTGATGCCGGGCGACAACGTGACCGTGGATGTCGAGCTGATCGCGCCGATCGCGATGGATGAGGGCTTGCGTTTCGCCATTCGTGAAGGCGGCCGGACCGTTGGTTCGGGCGTTGTTGCGAAAGTCACGAAGTAGGCTTTGGTTTGAGATGACTCCGCCTTCCGGTTTCGGCCGGTGGGCGGGGTGGTTTTTTGGTTAGGCTACCCCCGCTCTTTGTAACGACTATAGGTTTTGACGATGGACAATCAGAATATCCGTATTCGCCTCAAGGCGTATGATCACCGGGTGCTCGACAACAGCACCAAGGAGATCGTGAACACCGCACGGCGGACGGGCGCGCAGGTCCGGGGACCGATTCCTCTGCCGACGCATATCGAGCGTTTCACCGTCAACCGTTCGCCGCATGTCGATAAGAAGAGCCGTGAGCAATTCGAAATCCGCACTCATCTGCGGCTGCTCGACATTGTCGATCCGACCCCGCAGACGGTTGACGCGCTGATGAAGCTCGACCTTGCGGCCGGCGTCGATGTCGAAATCAAGATCTGATATCTGGAAGTAGTGTGATGCGCACCGGTATTATTGCAAAGAAGCTGGGGATGACCCGGTTGTTCAGGGATGACGGCACCCATGTGCCGGTCACCGTTCTGCACATGGACGACGTGCGGGTGGTGATGGCGAAGACTGTGGAATCCGACGGCTATGCGGCGGTTCAGCTGGGGTTTGGCCATGCCAAGACCAAGAACGTGTCCAAGCCGATGAAGGGTCATTATGCGAACGCGAAGGTCGAGCCGGCGATGAAGCTGGTTGAGTTCCGCGTGGCGGATGATGCCGTGTTGGAAACCGGTGCGGTGCTGTCGCCCACGCATTTCGCGGCGGGCCAGAAGGTGGATGTCGCGGGCATCAGCAAGGGCAAGGGGTTCGCCGGCGGCATGAAGCGCTGGAACTTTGCTGGTCTTGAAGCCTCGCATGGCGTTTCGATCAGCCATCGTTCGCTGGGCTCGACCGGTAATCGTCAGGATCCGGGCAAGACCTTCAAGAACAAGAAGATGGCGGGTCATCTGGGTGACAAGCGGATCACCACGATGAATCTCGAGATCGCGGCGGTCGATGAGGCGCGCGGCCTGATCATGATCAAGGGCGGCATTCCCGGTGCGAAGAACGGCTATGTGTTTGTGCGTGACGCGGTGAAGAAAGCCCGTCCGGCCGATGCGGCCTATCCTGCCGCGTTGAAAGGCTGAGACGATGGAATACGATATTTATAATCTGCAAGCCGAGACCGCCGGCAAGATCGAACTGCCGGAAGAGTATTTCGGCATGGCGCCGCGGCCGGATATCATGGCGCGTGTGGTGCATTGGCAGTTGGCGAAGCGCCGCGCCGGCACGCACAAGACCAAGGGCATGGGCGAGGTGCAGGGCACCACGAAGAAGCCGTTTCGCCAGAAGGGTACGGGTAATGCGCGCCAGGGTTCGTTGCGCGCGCCGCAGTTCCGTACCGGTGGTGTGGTGCATGGTCCGGTCGTGCGGGATCATGGGTATTCGCTGAACAAGAAGGTACGCCGGCTTGGGTTGATTTTTGCGCTGTCGCAGAAGGCGCTCGAGGGCAAGCTGGTCGTGTTGGATACGGTTGCGGGTGTTGCCAAGACGTCCGAGCTGAGCCTCAAGATCAAGAAGCTTGGCTGGGGCCGGACTTTGATCGTTGATTCTGTGGTTGACGATGGGTTTGCGCGGGCGAGCCGTAATCTGATCGGGATCGATGTGCTGCCGGTGGTGGGGGCGAATGTGTATGACATTTTGCACCATGATATTCTGGCGATCACGACGGCCGGTCTTGAGGGTTTGAAGCTGCGCCTGGCGGGGAAAGTTCCGCACAGCGAAGCGTCGCATGAGGAGATCGCGGCATGAGCACCAGTGTGAGCAAGGCACCGGCGGCAAAGAAGCCCGTGTTGTCGCGCGAGGCGATGTTCGATGTGATCCGCGGACCGCTGATCACCGAGAAGGCGACCGCGCTGTCCGAGCGGAATCAGGTCGGGTTCAAGGTTGCGATCGATGCGACCAAGCCGATGATCAAGGCCTCGGTCGAGGGGTTGTTCGGCGTGAAGGTGACTGGCGTGAACACGCTGATCCAGAAGGGCAAGGCGAAGCGCTTCAAGGGTCGGCCGGGCAAGCGGTCTGATCTGAAAAAAGCGTTCGTGACGTTGGCCGAAGGCCAGTCGATCGATTTCACGACGCGTCTGGCGTAAGGCGAAACCGATGGCATTGAAACATTTCAAACCGGTCACGGCGAGCCTGCGCGGCACCGTCCTGATCGATCGCTCGGAATTGTGGAAGGGCAAGCCGGTCAAGGGTTTGACCGAAGGCAAGCACTCTACCGGCGGGCGCAACAATCATGGTCGCACCACCAGCTATTTCCGGGGTGGTGGACATAAGCGGACTTACCGGTTGGTCGATTTCAAGCGTCGCAAATTCGATGTGGCGGCGATTGTCGAGCGGTTGGAATATGATCCGAATCGGTCGGCGTTCCTGGCGCTGGTGAAATATGCCGATGGCGAGCTTTCGTACATTCTGGCACCGCAGCGGCTCAAGGTTGGCGATCAGGTGGTTTCTGGCCTGAAGGTCGACATCAAGCCGGGTAATGCGATGCCGCTGTCTGCCATTCCGGTCGGCACGATCATTTGCAACATCGAGCTGAAGGCGGGCGCCGGCGGCAAGATGGCGCGGTCGGCGGGGACGTTTGCGCAGCTGGTCGGCAAGGATCAGGGCTATGCCCAGGTCAAGCTGATGTCGGGTGAGCTGCGGTTGATCCGTGGCGAGTGCATGGCGACGATCGGTGCGGTGTCGAACCCGGATCATTCGAACCAGGAACTCGGCAAGGCCGGGCGTAATCGCTGGCTGGGCCGGCGGCCGCATAACCGTGGCGTGTCGATGAACCCGGTCGATCACCCGTTGGGTGGTGGTGAAGGCCGGACCTCTGGCGGCCGTCATCCGGTGACGCCGTGGGGCAAGCCGACCAAGGGTTACAAGACACGTTCGAACAAGCGGACGGATGATCTGATCATCCGGCGCCGTAAGGTCGGGAAGGGCTGATCGATGACACGCTCCGTATGGAAAGGCCCGTTCGTTGACGGGTATATGCTGGCCAAGGCCGAGACCTCGCGCGCTTCGGGCCGCAACGAGATCATCAAGATCTGGTCGCGCCGCTCGACCATTCTGCCGCAGTTCGTCGGTTTGACGTTCGGCGTTTACAATGGCCGGAAGTTTCTGCCGGTTCAGGTCAACGAGAACATGGTCGGCCACAAGTTCGGCGAATTCTCGCCGACCCGCAGTTTCACCGGCCATTCGGCCGACAAGAAGGCGAAACGAGGCTGATATGAGCAAGCCCAATCATCCCCGCATGCTGGCGGAAACCGAAGCCGAGGCGGTGTTGCGCAATATTCGCGTCAGCCCGCGCAAGCTCAACATCGTTGCGACCTCGATTCGCAACCTGCCGGCCGGCCGCGCGATTGCCGAACTCACGTTCAGCAAGAAGCGGATCGCCCAGGACGTGAAGAAGCTGTTGCAGTCGGCGGTGGCGAATGCCGAGAATAATCATCAGCTCGATGTCGATCGTTTGGTCGTCACCACGGCGGAAGTCGGCCGCGGCATCGTGATGCGCCGGTTTCAGGCGCGTGGTCGTGGCAAGGCGGCGCGGGTCGAGAAATGGTTCAGCCATTTGCGCATCGTGGTCGCTGAACGCGATATTATCACGAAGGCGGAAAAGCGTGCGAGCAGCGCGCGGGGCGTGAGTGCGGCGGGTCGTAACCGGCCGGTCGGCGCAGAAGGTCCGGTCATTGAAGGGGCGCAGGCGTAATGGGTCACAAGGTCAATCCGATCGGGCTGCGGCTCGGCATCAACCGCACCTGGGACAGCCGGTGGTTTGCGGGCACCGATTATGCCAAGCTGCTGCATGATGATTTGAAGCTGCGCGAGCATTTGATGACGCGGCTGTCGGGCGCCGGCATTTCCAAGGTGCTGATCGAGCGCCCGGCGAAGAAGCCGCGCGTGACGATTTATGCGGCGCGCCCTGGCGTGGTGATCGGCAAGAAGGGCCAGGATATCGACGTTCTGAAGAAGGAATTGTCGGTGATGGCGAAGGCCGAGGTGTCGCTGAACATCGTCGAAATCCGCAAGCCGGAAATCGATGCTGTGCTGGTCGCACAGAACATCGCCCAGCAGCTCGAGCGCCGCGTGGCGTTCCGCCGGGCGATGAAGCGGGCGGTGCAGTCCGCGATGCGGCTGGGTGCGCAGGGCATTCGGATCAATTGCGGTGGCCGCCTAGGCGGTGCCGAGATTGCGCGGATGGAATGGTATCGTGAGGGCCGGGTGCCGTTGCACACGTTGCGCGCCGATATCGATTTCGGCACTGCGACGGCCAAGACGACTTATGGCACCTGCGGCGTGAAGGTGTGGATCTTCAAGGGCGAGATCATGGGTCATGATCCGCTTGCGCAGGACCGCCGGGCCGCCGAACAAGCGCCGCAGCGTTAAGCGAGGATTGAGACTATGCTGTCACCAAAGCGAACCAAGTTCCGCAAGGCGCACAAGGGCCGTATCCACGGCCTGGCCAAGGGGAATACTCAGTTGAACTTCGGCACGTTCGGGCTGAAGGCGATGGAGCCGGAGCGGATTACCGCGCGGCAGATCGAGTCGGCGCGTCGTGCGATCACCCGTCAGATGAAGCGTGCGGGCCGCGTGTGGATCCGGATTTTTCCGGATCTGCCGGTTTCGACAAAGCCGGCCGAAGTGCGTATGGGCTCGGGCAAGGGTAGCCCGGAGTTCTGGGTGGCGCGGGTGCATCCGGGTCGCATCATGTTCGAGATCGACGGCGTGGCCGAAGGTATCGCGCGTGAGGCGTTGACGCTGGGTGCGGCGAAACTGCCGATCAAGACGAAGATTGTTACCCGCATCGGGGAGGCGTGAGATGACCAAGGCAGCTGATATCCGGGTCAAGACGCCGGATGAGACGAATGATTTTCTGCTCGATCTGAAGCGTGAACAGCTCAATCTGCGGTTCCAGCGGGCCACCGGCCAGCAGGAGAATACCAGCCAGATGCGCAAGACGCGCCGTGACGTGGCACGGGTGAAGACGATTATGGCTGAGCGCCTTCGCGCTTCGGCCAAGGTTTGAGGGGTTACGAGTTATGCCGAAGCGCGTCCTGACCGGGCGGGTCGTGAGTGACAAGATGGACAAGACCGTGACGGTTCTTGTCGAGCGTCGCATCATGCATCCGCTGTACAAGAAATTCATCCGCCGTTCGAAGAAATACGCGGCGCATGACGAGGCAAACATCTGCGCCACCGGTGATCTGGTGCGTATCGAGGAATGCCCGCCGATCAGCAAGCGCAAGGCGTGGCTGGTGACAGCACGAAATGGCGAGTCCCTGACCCCGGCCTCAGCCGAAGCACAGGTGGCCTGATATGATTATTGTTGAATCCAATCTGGATGTTGCTGACAATTCCGGCGCACGCCGGGTGCAGTGCATCAAGGTGCTGGGCGGTTCCAAGCGCCGGATCGCCTCGGTCGGCGATGTCATTGTCGTGTCGATCAAGGACGCGATCCCGCGCGGCAAGGTCAAGAAGGGCGATGTGCATCAGGCCGTGGTGGTGCGAACCGCTTATCCGGTGCGCCGGGCCGATGGCAGCGTGATCCGGTTCGATCGCAATGCTGCCGTGCTGATCAACAAGCAGATGGAGCCGATCGGCACGCGTATTTTTGGGCCGGTGACCCGTGAGCTGCGCGCGCGCAAGTTCATGAAGATCATTTCTCTGGCTCCGGAGGTGCTGTAATATGGCTGCACGTATCCGCAAGGGCGACCAGGTGGTCGTGATTTCCGGCGCCAGCAAGGGCCGCCAGGGTGAAGTGCTGCGCGTGTTGCCGACCGTGAACAAGGCTGTGGTTCAGGGTGTGGCGGTTGCGAAGAAGCATACCAAGGCGCGCGGCATGGGCGAGCCGGGCGGCATTATCAGCAAGGAAATGCCGATCCATTTGTCGAATATCGCATTGATCGATCCTGAGACGAAGAAGGCCACGCGTATCGGCTTTCGCACGCTCGAGGACGGTCGCAAGGTCCGGGTCGCGCGCAAGAGCGATTCCGTGATCGACGGTTGAGGGTAGTATCATGAGCGAGGCCAGTGCCAAGACGAGGCTGCACCAGCATTACCACGATGTGGTGCGCGAGGCGTTGCAGAAGGAATTCGGCTACACGAATGTGATGCAGGTTCCGAAATTGGAAAAGATCGTCATCAACATGGGTGTTGGCGAGGCGGCTGCCGATCAGAAGAAGCTCGACCAGGCGGTGGCGGAGTTGACGCTGATTGCCGGGCAGAAGCCGGTCAAGACCGTGGCGAAAAAGGCGATCGCCGGGTTCAAGATCCGCAAGGGTCTGCCGATCGGGTGCAAGGTGACGCTGCGCCGGGCGCGGATGTATGAGTTTCTGGATCGTCTGGTCACGATCGCTCTGCCGCGCGTGCGCGATTTCCGCGGGATTTCCGGTAAGGGTTTCGATGGCCGTGGCAATTTCGCCATGGGCATGAAGGAACAGATCGTGTTTCCGGAAATCGAATACGACAAGGTCGATACCGTGCGCGGTATGGACATTGTGTTTGTCACCACGGCGAAGAACGACGCCGAGGCGAAGGCACTGCTCAAGGGGTTCAGCATTCCCTTCGTTTGAGCGGATCGCCCGGGTTGGTGCCCGGGGGAGATGTTTCGGCGAGGTGGGTTGGACGCGTACACAGTTTTTAGGGAAAACCGTCGGCAGGTGCTGACAGGTTCCGGAGGATAGAAGACGATGGCGAAGACCTCTCAGGTCAATCGGAATAAGCGGCGGGAAAAGATGGCGGCGCGCGACAAGGGCAAGCGCGCGGTGCTGAAGGCGATCGTGATGGATCGCACCCTGCCGGTTGAGGACCGTTTCGATGCGACGATGAAACTGGCGCAGCTGCCGCGCAATGGTGCGGCGGTGCGGGTTCGTCTGCGTTGCGAGCTGACCGGCCGTTCGCGCGGCAACTATCGTAAATTCAAGCTTTGCCGCATCGCGTTGCGCGACTTGGCCAGTGCCGGGCAGATCCCCGGCATGGTCAAGGCCAGCTGGTAAGGAGGGCAAGCCATGTCGATGTCTGATCCGTTGGGTGACATGCTCACCCGTATCCGTAATGCGCAGCGCGCGCGCCACACGATGTGTGTCGCCCCGGCCTCGCATCTGCGGGCCAATGTGCTCGAAGTGTTGAAGCGCGAGGGGTTCATTCGCGGATTCTCGAAAGAGGATCTGCGCCCTGGTGTGGCGCAGCTGCGCATCGAGCTGAAGTATAACGAGGGTGAACCGGTGATCAAGGAGATTACCAGGATCTCCCGCCCGGGCCGCCGGGTGTATTCGAAGATCAAGGAACTGCCGCGGGTTTATGCCGGGTTGGGGATCTCCATCCTGTCGACGCCGCGCGGCGTGATGAGCGATGTCGAAGCGCGCACTGCCAATGTTGGTGGTGAAGTGCTCTGCCGCGTATTCTGAGGAGGCAGCATCATGTCACGTGTAGGTAAATATCCGGTTCCGCTGCCGCAGGGCGTTTCGATCACCGTGGTCGATGGCATTCTGACCGCCAAGGGCAAGCTGGGCGAGTTGACCATGCCGGTGTCCGAGCGGGTCGAGGCGAAGATCGAGGACGGCAAGCTGGCGGTGATTCCGCGCAACAAGGAAGCCGCATCACGCATGATGTGGGGCACCACGCGCGCGAATGTGGCCAACATGGTCGAGGGCGTTTCGAAGGGTTATGCGAAGGTTCTGGAAATCACCGGGACGGGTTTCCGCGCTTCGGTGCAGGGCTCGAATTTGGTGATGAATCTGGGGTTTTCGCATGATGTGGTGTTTGCGGTGCCCCCCGGCATCAAGATATCCTGCGAGAAGCCGACCTTGATCAAGGTCGAGGGGATCGACAAGCGGCTGGTGGGTCAGGTTTGTGCCGAGATCCGCGCCTTCCGTCCGCCGGAGCCCTACAAGGGCAAGGGCGTGAAGTTCGAGGGCGAGGCGATCCGGCGTAAGGAAGGCAAGAAGAAGTAATGACCGCGACATATGACAATGAAGTGCGGCGCCGGCAGCGCCTGCGCTACCAGCTGAAGCAGAAATCGGGCGGGAGGCTGCGGCTTTCGGTGTTCCGGTCGGGCAAGCATATTTATGCCCAGGTGATCGATGATGCGGCCGGGCGTACGCTCGCCGCGGCATCGTCGCTCGATGCCGGGTTGAAGGCCGATCTGAAGACCGGTGCTGACCGGGCTGCTGCGGCGGCGGTGGGTAAGCTGGTTGCCGAGCGCGCCAAAGAGGCCGGGATCACCAAGGTCGCGTTCGATCGTGGTGCATATAAATATCATGGCCGGGTGAAAGCCTTGGCCGATGCCGCTCGCGAGAGCGGTTTGGACTTCTGAGGAGCATAGCGCATGGCACGTGAAGCACGAGACGGCGGTCGTGGCCGCGAGCGCGAGCGGGACCGGGACGGCGATGAGCTGATCGACAAGCTCGTCACCATCAACCGTGTCGCCAAGGTGGTGAAGGGTGGACGCCGGTTTGCGTTCGCTGCCCTGGTGGTGGTTGGTGACCAGAAGGGTCGCGTTGGTTTCGGCGCCGGCAAGGCGAAGGAAGTGCCCGAGGCGATCCGGAAGGCGACCGAGCGTGCCAAGCGCGGCATGATCCGGGTGCCGATGAAGGAAGGCCGCACGCTGCATCATGACATCGAGGGCCATTACGGCGCGGGTCATGTGGTGTTGCGTTCGGCGCCGGCGGGTACCGGGATTATTGCCGGTGGGCCAATGCGCGCGGTGTTCGAGACGCTGGGGATTGGCGACGTGGTTGCCAAATCGCTCGGCAGCCGGAACCCGCACAACATGGTGAAGGCCACGGTCGCGGCGCTGGCGAATTGCGCGAGCCCGCGCACGGTTGCGGCGCGGCGCGGCAAGAAGGTGGCGGATCTGTTCGGCACCAAGCGTGAGAAAGAGGTGGCGGCCGATGTCTGATCCGATCAAACGCGTTCGCATCACCCAGACCGGGTCGGCGATCGGGCGCAAGCCGGGCCAGAAGGAAACTCTGGTCGGGCTCGGGCTGCGCCACATGCATTCCACGCGCGAACTGGCGACGACGCCCGAGAACATGGGGCGGATCAAGAAGGTCGCGCATCTTTTGAAGGTCGAGGAATTGACCCCAGGGACTGAGCCATGAATCTGAATGAACTGCGCGACAACCAGGGTGCGCGCCTGAAATCGAAGCGGCTCGGCCGTGGCATCGGCTCGGGCAAGGGCAAGACCTCCGGCAAGGGTGTCAAGGGTCAGAAGGCGCGTGAAGGCGTCTCGCTGAACGGGTTCGAGGGTGGTCAGCTGCCGATCTATCGGCGTATGCCGAAGCGCGGCTTCACCAATGTGAACCGCAAGGATTATGCGCCGTTGAACGTGGGCACGCTGGCGATGTTGATCGCGGCCGGCAAGCTCGACGCTTCGGCGCCGATCACCGAGGAAAACCTGCGGGCGGCGGGCGTGTATGCCGGTTCGAAGCTGTCGGGCGTGCGGCTGCTCGGGCGCGGCGAGATTTCGACCAAGGTCGAGATCGAAGTGTCCGGTGCATCGGCCACGGCGATCGCGGCGATCGAGCAGGCTGGCGGCACGGTAAAAACGCTGGTGGCGAAAGCCGAAGCGGTAGCTGCCTAAATTATCGAGAGTTTTTTGGTTCTTTTTTACAAAAAAGAACGGCTCTTTCTCGCAAAGGGCAGCGAAAGGCGGCGAGCGCATTTGGTTCTTGCCGTCTCTAGTGCAACGCATATAAGCAACGGCGTCTCATCCGCATGAGGCGCCGTTGTTATTTGGGGATCATTCATGGCTTCCGCTGCTGAACAGCTTGCATCGAGTTTCAATCTCGAAACCCTGTCGAAGGCGACCGATCTCAAACGGCGGATCTGGTTTACGCTGGGTGCGCTGATCGTGTTCCGGCTGGGGACTTATATTCCGATCCCCGGCGTCGATCCGACGGTGATGGAGCACATGCTCGCGCAGAACGGGGGCGGCGTGCTGGGCATGTTCAACATGTTCACCGGCGGCGCGCTGGGGCGGATGACGGTGTTCGCGCTGAACATCATGCCGTATATTTCGGCCTCGATCATCATGCAGTTGTTGCAGGCGGCGGTGCCGACGCTGGAGACGCTGAAAAAAGAGGGCGCTTCGGGGCAGCAGAAGCTCAATCAATATACGCGGTATCTGACGGTGTTCATCGCACTCGCGCAATCCTATGGCATTGCGCTCGGGCTTGAGCATATCACCAGCGCGGTCGGGCCGGCGGTGATCGAGCCGGGCGGGTTCTTTTTGGTGACGACGATCATCACGCTGACCGGCGGCACGGTGTTTTTGATGTGGATCGGTGAGCAGATCACCTCGCGCGGGATCGGCAACGGGTCGAGCCTGATCATTTTTTCGGGGATTGTCTCGGCGTTTCCGGGCGCGATTGCCAGCGTGTTGCAGTTGGGTGCGACGGGCGGGCTTTCGACCGGGTTCGTGATCGGGTTTTTCATCATGGCGCTGGTTGTCGTGGCGTTCGTGGTGTTCATGGAGCGCGCGCAGCGGCGGGTGCTGATCCAGTATCCGAAACGCCAGGTGGGCAACCGGATGTTTGGTGGCGATGCCTCGCATCTGCCGATGAAGGTGAACACCTCGGGCGTGATTCCGCCGATTTTTGCCAGCTCGCTGTTGTTGATTCCGGCGACGATCGTGGGGTTCAGCCATGGCACCGGGCCGGCGTGGTTGCAGTTTCTGGCGCGGCAGCTGTCGAACGGGCAGCCGGGTTATATGATTCTGTACGCCGGGCTGATCATCTTTTTCTCGTATTTCTACACCGCCGTGGTGTTCAACCCTGAGGAGACCGCGGATAATCTGAAGAAATACGGCGGGTTCGTGCCGGGGATCAGGCCGGGGGCGAATACCGCGAAGTATTTCGATACCGTGCTGACCCGGCTGACCACGATCGGGGCGGGGTATCTGGTGATCGTGTGTCTGATTCCACAATTTTTGATCGGGCAGTTCGATCTGGCCGCGGGCTATTATTTTGGTGGCACATCGCTGCTGATTGTGGTTTCAGTGACGATGGATACGGTCGCACAGATCCAGTCACATTTGCTTGCACATCAATATGAAGGCCTGATCAGAAAAGGCCGCGGAAGGACACGAACCAGATGAACATCATTCTCCTCGGCCCGCCTGGCGCCGGCAAAGGGACCCAGGCGAAGATTTTGCAGGAGCGCTATCACGTCGGGCAGATTGCCACGGGTGACATGCTGCGCGGCGAGGTCAAGGCCGGGACCGAACTGGGCAAGATCGCGAAGTCGGTGATGGAGGCTGGCGAGCTTGTTTCGGATGATCTGATCATCAACATGCTGCGCAACCGGTTGGCGCTGGCTGATTGCCGGCATGGTTTTATCCTCGATGGGTTTCCGCGCACGGTGCCGCAGGCCGAGGCGCTCGACGCGATGCTCGCGGCGGAGAAGCAGGATCTGCGGGCTGTGATTCTGCTCAAGGTCGATGAGGACGTGCTGGTTGAGCGGATTGCCGGGCGGTTTACGTGTGCGCAATGCGGCACCGGGTATCACGACTCGATGCACCCGACCGCGAAGGCCGGCGTATGCGACAAATGTGGCTCGACCGAGTTCATCAGGCGGCCGGATGACAACCCGGTGACGGTGAAGCAGCGGTTCACCGCGTATAACCGCCAGACAGCGCCGATCGTGCCGTATTACCAGGGTCGTCACATCTATTATGAGGTGGATGGCATGGCGGATATGGATGATGTGACGGCTGCGATCGAGGCGGCATTGCGCGCGGCGGGGATTCCGGCGCCGGTTGCGATGTCTGCGGACTGATCGGAACAGCTATCGCGGGGACATCACGAAAAATTGATGTCATTTGATTGACTCCCATCGCCCTCGGCGATAGAGACAGCCATCTGCGGCGCTCCCTGGCGGAGTGCCGCACTTTGTTCAGATGATGATTTTCGGAATTGGGTTCTGCCCATCGGGTGGGCCGGGTTTCGTGATTGTCATTATCCATTCGACGATTTCAATCCGCATCTGCGGAGACCAAGGAGCAGCTTCGTGGCGCGTATTGCCGGCGTAAACATCCCATCGAACAAGCGCGTGCTGATCAGCTTGCGTTACATCTACGGTATCGGGCCGACCAAGGCTCGTGACATTTGCACGACGCTGAATATCGGCGACGACAAGCGGGTCAACCAGCTGTCGGACGACGAGATCGGCAAGATCCGTGAATTGATCGACAAGGATTTCCGCGTCGAGGGTGATCTGCGCCGTGAAGTGGCGATGAACATCAAGCGGCTGGTCGATCTGGGTTGCTACCGCGGCCTGCGCCACCGCAAGGGTCTGCCGGTGCGTGGCCAGCGGACGCATACCAACGCGCGTACCCGCAAGGGCAAGGCCGTGGCGATCGCCGGTAAAAAGAAGGTCACGAAGTAACCCTTCGGTTCTTCGCATCGATGCAGTGATCCGCGCTGGGCTTTGCCTGGCGGCGGGTCGAGAGAAAGACAGGATTTTCCATGGCCAAACCAGCCGCCGCGCGTCCCCGCCGCAAGGAACGCAAAAATATCAGTTCAGGCGTCGCGCATGTGCTCGCCAGCTTCAACAACACGATGGTCACGATCACCGACGCACAGGGCAATGCGATTTCGTGGTCTTCCGCCGGGAGCCAGGGTTTCAAGGGCAGCCGCAAGTCCACCCCGTACGCCGCGCAGGTTGCCGCCGAGGACGCCGGCCGCAAGGCGCGCGAGCACGGCATGGAGACGCTGGAGATCGAAGTGAGCGGTCCGGGTTCGGGCCGTGAGAGTGCGCTGCGTGCGTTGCAGACCGTCGGGTTCTCGATCACGGCGATTCGCGATCTGACGCCGATTCCGCACAACGGTTGCCGCGCCCGCAAGCGCCGCCGGGTGTAATCTGCCGGGTGTTACGGGCTTGCTTCGCGTGCCTGGCGGACGATGCGTTTTTGGAAGGTGAGGGCGGATTTTTCGCCTGACCGGAGGATTTGATGCTGAAAGATACCAATTTGGCGATGCAGCGGAACTGGCAGTCGCTTCGCAAGCCGGAGAAGCTCGATATCGAGCCTGGCGCCGATGACATGCGGATGGCGACGATCATTGCCGAGCCGCTGGAGCGTGGCTTTGGCGTGACGTTGGGCAATGCGCTGCGGCGGATTTTGTTGTCCTCGCTGCATGGCGCGGCGGTGACCGCGGTGCGGATCGATGGCGTGTTGCATGAGTTTTCCTCGATCGCCGGTGTGCGCGAGGACGTGACCGACATCGTGCTGAACATCAAGCAGATCGCGGTGCGGATGCATGGTGACGGCCCGAAGCGGATGACGCTGAGCGCCAAGGGTCCGTGCGAAGTGACCGCCGCGATGATCCAGTCCGGCCATGATATCGAGGTGATGAACCCCGAGCTGGTGCTGTGCACGCTGGATGACGGCGCGACGCTGGGCATGGAATTCACCGTCGATTCCGGCCGTGGCTACGTGGCGGCTTCGGCCAACCGGCCGGAAGACGCGCCGATCGGGTTGATCCCGGTCGATTCGATCTATTCGCCGGTGCGCAAGGTTTCGTATCGCGTCGAGCCGACCCGCGTTGGGCAGGTGACCGATTACGATCGGTTGATCATCGCGATCGAGACCAACGGTGCGGTGACGCCCGAGGATGCGGTGGCTTTGGCCGCGCGCATTCTGCAAGACCAGCTGGGCATGTTCGTCAATTTCGAGGAGCCGCAGCGGTTGCGCTCGGAAGAGCCGCGCCCGGAACTGCCGTTCAACCCGAATCTGCTGCGCAAGGTGGACGAGTTGGAATTGTCGGTCCGTTCGGCGAACTGCCTGAAGAACGACAATATCGTCTATATCGGCGATCTGGTGCAGAAATCCGAACAGGAAATGCTGCGCACGCCGAACTTCGGCCGCAAATCGCTCAACGAAATCAAGGAAGTGCTAACCGCCATGGGTCTCGGCCTGGGTATGTTGGTGCCGGACTGGCCGCCTGAGAATATCGAAGATCTGGTCAAGCGTTCCGACCAGCCGTTCTAGAGCATGATGGTTTAAAGTTGATCATGCTCTAGCATTTGTTTTACGAGCAAGTTCATCGCTTTCGGCTGACGCAAGCGCGTCAACCTCAAGCGATCTTGCTCTCGTTCGTCATTTTTTTCTGATCTGGAGTAACCCCTATGCGTCACGGAATTGCTGGACGTAAACTCGGCGTCACCACGTCCCACCGTGCGGCCATGTTCCGCAACATGGCGGTGGCCCTGCTCAAGCATGAGCAGATCACCACGACGTTGCCGAAGGCCAAGGAACTGGCACCGGTGGCTGACCGGTTGATCACGCTGGGCAAGCGCGGCGGGCTGCATGCACGGCGCCAGGCTCATGCGGTGCTGCGCGATGAGGTGATCGTGTCCAAGCTGTTCGCGGCGCTGGCCGACCGGTACAAGGAGCGCCAGGGTGGTTACACCCGCGTGCTGAAGGCCGGCATGCGCTATGGCGATGCGGCGGATATGGCGGTGATCGAACTGGTCGATCGTGATCTGGCGGCAAAGGGGCTCGATAGCGGTCCGAAGCCCGAGGTCAAGGATGATGAGGACGATACGGCTGAGGCGGCTTGAGGTCGCGTTAGATAAGAGATGCCCTTCTTTTTTGTAAAAAAGAAGCAAAAAACTTTTTGAATCTGGGCTCTGGGCGATTCTCCTTGCTTAGGTAAGTTTGCTCACTTTTGCTTGAGACGAATGTAAGGCGCTGCTTCGGCAGCGCCTTTTTTGTTGCAATTCACGGAATCGGCGTTATCGTCGGGGGTATGAATCGTAGCATCCTGTTAGCGTTTCCGATCGTATTTCTGGCATCCTGTTCGGGGGGTATGGGGTCCGGCCCGCTGACGCCTGCTCAGGCGAAGGCCGACAATTCATCGTTCCTGGCGAGCCTGTCGAAAGCGTCGCAGAAGATGGTGCTGTTCTGCCAGGGGCAGTTTCAGAGTCAGTTGGGCGGGACGGTCTATATCGTAGCCGCACCGTCGCTGCAGAGCGGCGACATCCAGGCCAATTCGACCAGCACCATGATCAATTCGCATGTCGATATGGTGTATGACAGGGTCGATGGCGCGGCAGTGACGTCCGCAGCGCGCTCGTGCAGCCTGCATTCGCAAAATCTGGTGGTCCACCCGTCCCACGCCGAATGAGTGAGGCACCAGCCTCAACCCAAGTCCGATCCCAGACGAATAAAAGTTTTTTGCTTCTTTTTTACAAAAAAGAAGCCTTCCCTTCCTTGGCGTGCTGCCCCCATCCCGAGACGCAAGCAATTTATGCTGGACATAGCCGACCGGCTCCGGTAACCATGGGTCTAGGTCAACACTCTTGAAGGGGGCTACGATGTATTTTGATGCAGTTGCCTCCTTTGGCGGATTCCCGTTCGGGCCAACGCGCGCCGCGAACTAGGTTTTCCGCCCGGCACTTTCTGGTGCCTGTTCGATCGTTTTCACTATTGATATATCAGAGGTGATCTCGCGTCAGCGGGGTCGGTCAATTCATGTCCTCCTTGGATCTTAAGATCGCATCGCCGTTTCGCGCGGTGTTTGGTTTTGTTTTTCGGCGGTGGCGGGCTCATCCGGGGCTGTTTGCTGGGACGGTGATTGCCATGCTGCTGGCAACGCTGACCGATGTGTTCATGCCGCTCTATGCCGGTGATCTGATCAATGCGGTCGCGACGCGCAGCGGCACTTCGCTGCACGCGGCGTTGATGGCGCTGGCGATGATTGCCGCGCTCGGCGCGGCCCAGACGATGCTGCGCTATATCGGGTTTCGCTCGATTGTGGGTCTGACCCTGGTGATCATGGGGGAGATGGCCAGCGATTCCTTTTATCGGGTGCAGCGGTTTGCCTCGGACTGGCATGCCAATAATTTTGCCGGGGCGATCGTTCGGAAGATTACCCGTGGCATCTGGGCGCTGGATTTGCTGAACGATACCGTGCTGATCGCGATGCTGCCGGCGCTTGCCGTGCTGATCGGCACATCGATCATGCTGGGGCTGCAATCGCCGTCGATCGGGGCGCTGATCGCCGTGGGTGCGACGGTGTATGTCGGGGCGACGGTGTGGCTGCAGACGCGTTACGTGTCGCCGGCGTCGCAACTGTCGAACCGCTGCGATACCGCAATGGGCGGGGCCTTGGCCGATGCCGTTTCGTGCAATGCGGTGGTGAAGGGGTTTGCCGCCGAGGCGCGCGAGGATGCGATTCTGGCCCGGGTGATCGACAAATGGCAGCGCCGGACCCGGCGCTCGTGGTTCCGGGGCAACTGGGTCGGCACCGGGCAGGGCGGCGCGCTGATGGTGCTGCGGGTCGCGATCATTGGCCTTGCGCTGTATTTGTGGTGGATCAGGCGCGCGACACCCGGTGAAGTGGCGACCGTGATCACCGCCTATCTGATCGTGCTCGGCTACCTGCGCGACGTGGGTTATCACATCGCGATGCTGCAACGCGCGGTGAACGAGATGGAGGACATGGTGCGGATGGAGGCGCAGCCCTTCGCGATCGCTGATCGGCCCGGGGCGATGCCGGCGCAGATACTGCGCGGCGAGATCGTGTTCGATCACGTCGATTTTGCCTATGGCAAGCATGTCGAGCCGCTGTTCCGGGATTTGTCGGTGACGATCGCCTCGGGTGAGCGGGTCGGGCTGGTCGGGCATTCGGGCTCGGGCAAGACCAGCTTCATCAAGCTGATCCAGCGGTTGCATGACGTGACGGGCGGCGACATTCGGATCGATGGGCAGAGCATCGGGCAGGTGACGCAGGAATCGCTGCGGGGTTCGATCGCGATCGTGGCGCAGGAGCCGATCTTGTTTCATCGCTCGCTGGCCGAGAACATCGCCTATGGCAGGCCCGATGCGACGATGGCGGAGATCGAGAACGCGGCGATGCAGGCGAATGCGCATGATTTCATCATGAACCTGCCGAACGGGTATCGCACGCTGGTCGGTGAGCGGGGGGTGAAGCTCTCGGGTGGCGAGCGGCAGCGGGTGGCGATCGCGCGGGCGTTTCTGGCCGATGCGCCGATCCTCATTCTCGATGAGGCGACGGCGAGCCTCGATTCGGAATCCGAGGCGCTGATCCAGCAGGCGGTCGAGCGGTTGATGACCGGACGTACCGTGATCGTGGTTGCTCACCGACTCTCGACCGTGCGGGCGCTGGACCGCATCCTGGTTTTCGATCAGGGTTCGATCGTGGAGCAAGGCACGCATGAGGCGCTGACTTCGTGGCAGGGTGGCATTTATCGCCGGCTGTTCGAGCGGCAGGCGCTTGGATTGATGACGCAACAATAAAGAGGGATCTGGCAATGAAGTTCGATGATATCGAAGCGGTGACGCCGACGCGCGACAGCCTGGCGGCGGCGTATGCCTCGCTCAACGGATTGCTCGACCGCGATGCGGTGCGCGAGGCGCTGGCCGAGTGGGAAGGGCTGCGCCGCGCGACCGGGACCTGGTCGGCGCTGGTGCATCTGCGGTTTTCGCAGGATACGGCGAACGAGGATTATAAGACGGCGCGGGAGTATGCCGATGCGTTGGGCCCGGTGATCGCCGATCATGAGACCAGTTTCAAGAACCGGTTGCTCGCACTCGATCCCGCGCTGATCGAGGCGCAGTACGGCAAACACGCGGTGGATATCTGGCGCAACGACGTGACGACGTTCTCCCCGGTGATCGCCGATGATTTGGAGGAGGAGTCGAAGCTGGAGGCGCGCCATACCGCGCTGCTGGCCTCGGCGACATTCGAGTTCGACGGCGAGACGGTCAATCTGGCGGGGCTGACGCCGTATACCGAAAGCCTGGATCGGGACACGCGGCATCGGGCCGCCGCGGCGCGCTGGGGGTTTTTCGCGGAGCATGGCACCGAGCTCGATGAGATTTACGACAAATTGGTCAAGCTGCGGCACAAGATGGCGCGGGCGTTGGGCGATGAGAGCTTCACGGCGCTGGGATATCGGCGGATGGGGCGGCTGGATTACGGGCCGGCGCAGGTCGCGACCTATCGGGCCGAGGTGCTCAAGCATGTGACGCCGCTGGTGGCAAAACTGATCGAGCAGCGGCGGATCGCGAACGGGTTGGACACGCTCTATGCGTGGGATGAGCCGTTGACCGACCCCAAGGGCAATCCGAAGCCGCAGGGCGATCATGATGAGTTGGTCGCCAAGGCCAACGCGATGTTCGAGGCGATGGACCCGCGGCTGGCCGGGTTCTACCGGCAGATGAACGAAGGCGGCTTCATGGATTTGAAGAACCGGCCGACCAAGGCGGGCGGCGGGTTCTGCACCTCGTTTCCGGCGGTCGGGATGCCGTATATTTTCGCCAATTTCAACGGCACGCATCACGACGTCGATGTGTTCACCCATGAGATGGGCCATGCGTTTCAGAACTATCAGAGCCGCAATCAGCCTTCGGTCGATTATCTGTGGCCGACGTCGGAATCGGCGGAAATCCATTCGATGAGCCTGGAGTTTCTGGCCTATCCGCATATTGCGCCGATGTTTGGTGACCAGGCGGCGCGGTATCAGCGGATGCATCTGATCGGCGCGCTGGAGTTTCTGCCGTATGGGGTGTGCGTCGATCATTTCCAGCATGAGGTCTATGCGAGGCCCGAGGCGACGCCGGCCGAGCGGCATGAGATGTGGCGGCGGCTGGAGGCGATGTATTTGCCGTGGCGCAACTGGGGCGATCTGGCGTATCCGGCCATGGGCGGGCGGTGGCAGGCGCAGCTGCATATTTATCGCGCGCCGTTCTATTACATCGATTACACGCTGGCGCAGTGCTGAGGCGAGTTTCGACACCTATGTCGATCTCTGCGGCATGGGCGGCTCGGCGCCGTTCGGCAAGCTGGTGGAAGCCGCCGAGCTGAAATCGCCGTTCGAGGCGGGTGCGTTGCAGGCGGTGGTGGAGACCGCCGAGGCGATGCTGGCGCTGTGAGGTGAGGCGTTTTTTGCAGGTGTCCGGTGGTACGGGCTGCCGATGATTTTCCCGCACATCACGGCGATCTATGCTGCGATCCTGCGGGGTGGGTGAGGGTAGGAAGGCTTCTTTTTTGGAAAAAAGAAGCAAAAAACTTTCTGACTCTGGGGCACGGGCCGTTTCACCAGCACGGGCCTAGATTAACAAAGTTTTTTTTGCTTCTTTTTTGTTCACAAAAAAGAAGACTCTTCCTGCCGCGCCTTGTACTCGCGTAACGGGATTGACCTTCCCATCATGGGAATCACCATATCCACGGTGATGGCAAGGATTTTCCCATGAATATGCTCACGCAGATGCCCAACCGGGCCGCAGCCGACGAAATCAGTGTGGATCTGGCGATCGAGGGGATGACTTGCGCCTCGTGCTCCGGGCGGGTCGAGCGGGCGTTGCGAAAGCTGGACGGTGTTGGGCTTGCCGAGGTCAATCTGGCCAGTGAAACCGCGCGCGTGGTTGCGCGAGGGGTGGATGCGGCGGCGATGATCGCGGCGGTGGAGCGGGCGGGGTATGGCGCGCGTGTGATCGATCCGGCGGGCGATGCCGATGAGGCGGCGCTGCGCGATCGGGCGGCGCGGCGGGATTATGCGGTGCTGGCGGTCTCGGCAGTGCTGACGGCGCCGCTGGTAATTGGGATGATCGCGGATCTGGCCGGGGCGCGGTTCATGCTGCCGGGATGGCTCGCGCTGGCGTTGGCGACGCCGGTGCAGTTCTGGATCGGCGCGCGGTTCTATCGGGCCGGGTACAAGGCGCTGCGTGCGGGCAGCGCGAATATGGATGTGCTGGTCGCTCTCGGCACCTCTGCCGCTTATGGCATGAGCCTGTATTTGCTGGTGCGGTCCTGGATGATCGGCGGGCAGCCGGTGCTGTATTTCGATTCATCGACCGTGGTGATCACGCTGATCCTGTTCGGCAAATTGCTGGAGCAGCGCGGCAAGCGCCAGACCGGGGCGGCGCTGCAGGCACTGACCGCGCTGCGGCCGGAGCGGGCGACGCTGCGGGCGGCGGATGGCACGGAACGGCAGGTGGCGGTAAGCGCGATCCGGCTGGGTGATCTCGTTGTGGTCAAGCCGGGTGAGCGGATCGCGGTGGATGGCACGATCCGCGCGGGGGACAGCGCAATCGATCTGTCGATGCTGACCGGCGAGAGCGTGCCCGTGAGCAAAAGCGTCGGCGATCCGGTGACGGGCGGGGCGATCAACGGCGATGGGGTGCTGGTGGTCGAGACCACGGCGGTCGGCGGCGAGACGACGCTGGCGCGGATCATTCGGCTGGTGGAAAGCGCACAGGCCGGCAAGGCGCCGATTCAGGCGCTGGTCGATCGGGTGGCGGCGGTGTTTGTGCCTGCGGTGCTGGTGGTGGCGCTGATCACGTTGGTCGGTTGGCTGATTGTGGGCGGGACGGTGGAGCACGCGGTGCTGACCGCCGTCGCGGTGCTGGTGATCGCCTGCCCGTGCTCGCTCGGCCTTGCGACACCGACGGCGGTGATGGCGGGAACCGGTGTGGCGGCGACGCATGGTATTCTGATCAAGGATGCGGAAACCCTGGAGCGCGCAAGGTCGATCGATACCGTCGCGTTCGACAAGACCGGCACGTTGACCGAAGGCCAACCGGCCGTCGTGGCGCTGGAAGCGGCGCCGGGGGCTGATCCGGTTGCGCTGTTGCGAATCGCCGCTGCATTGCAGCAGGGTAGCGAACACCCGCTGGCGCGTGCCGTGCTGGCGCGCGCGACGGCGGATGGTGTTCAGGCGCCGCATGCGCAGGCCGTGAAGGCGTTGCCCGGCCGGGGGATCGAGGGGCAGGTCGAGGGCCGGCGCGTCGTGCTCGGCAGCAGTCGGTTGCTCACTGAAGGCGATCTCGATGCCGGGGCGCTGGCCGATCGCGCCGCCGCTTTGGAAGCCGAAGGCCGCACGATCGCGTGGTTGATCGATCGTGGCGGGGTCGATGTGGCCGATGCTGCCAAAATTATCGGCCTCATCGCGTTCGGCGATGCGGTAAAACCGACAGCGCGGGCGGCCGTCGCGGCGTTGCGGGCCCAGAATATTCGAGTCGTGCTGCTGACCGGCGACAATCAGGGGGCCGCTGCAGTTGCGGCGGCGGCGCTCGGAATCGATGAAGTCATGGCCAATATCCTGCCGGAGCAGAAGGCGGCCCACATCAAGCGTCTGCGCGGCGACGGGCGGCTGGTCGCGATGGTCGGCGATGGTGTGAACGATGCGCCGGCACTGGCCGCGGCCGATCTTGGTATCGCAATGGCGACCGGGTCCGACATCGCGATGCACACCGCCGGCATCACGTTGATGCGCGGCGATCCTGCTTTGGTCGCCGCAGCACTGGATGTGGCGCGCAAGACCTTCGCCAAGATCCGCCAGGGGCTGGTCTGGGCGTTTGCGTTCAACGTCATCGGCATCCCGCTGGCCGCGTTCGGCCTGCTCAACCCGATGATCGCGGGGGCGGCGATGGCGGCTTCGAGCGTGATCGTGGTGACCAACTCGTTGCTGCTGCGGCGATGGCGACCGGCGGCGGTGCGATCATGATCGCGCCGTGGTTGACCTGGCTTTCCATAGTGTCGCTGGTGGTCGCCGCCGTTACGGCCGTCGTCATCGCGCTCGATCTGCGCCGGCATCCCCAATCGATGGCGGTGATGAACCCGGTGTGGCCGATCACGGCGCTGTATTTCGGGCCGTTGGCGCTATGGGCGTATTGGACGATGGGGCGGCAGGCCAGCCCTGCCATGTCAGGTCATGACCACGCGCATCATCATGAGCGTGAAGACGCCAAGCCGTTCTGGATGCAGACCTTCGTGGGATCCACCCATTGCGGCGCCGGCTGCACGCTGGGTGATATTTTCGCGGAATTTCTGGTGTTTTTCGCGGGCATCACCATCGCCGGCTCGACGTTCGGGGCGCAACTGGTGCTCGATTACGCGTTTGCGTTCCTCCTTGGCGTCGGGTTTCAATACGCCTCGATCGTACCGATGCGCGGGCTGAAACCGGTGGCCGGCGTGATCGCGGCATTCAAGGCCGACGCGCTCTCGCTGACCGCATTCGAGATCGGGTTGTTCGGTTGGATGGCGCTGATGCAGTTCGGGTTTTTCACGACGCCGCCGAAACCAGACACGCCGGTGTTCTGGTTCATGATGCAGATCGGCATGATCATCGGGTTTGCCACGGCGTATCCGATGAACTGGGTGCTGGTTAAAACCGGTATCAAGGACGCGATGTAGCCGCTCCCACGGTTCAGACCCGCAGCAATCCGGCCATGGGGGCCGCGTCGCTGCTGTTGGGAAACACGCGGGCGAGTGCGGCCGGGGTGAGGTGGAACTGGGCCTGGATCACGCCTTTGGCGAGGCTGCGGATATCGGCGGTGGGGGCGAGGTCGCGGTTTTGGAAGAGTTGGGTGGGGTTGAGGCCGGGCCAGGTGGTGCGGATTTTGCCGCCGGCGACGCAGCCGCCGGCGAGAAAGGCGACGGTTGCGGTGCCGTGATCGGTGCCGTGGGTGCCGTTGATGCGGGCGGTGCGGCCGAATTCGGTGATGACCAGGATTGTGGTGTTGGCCCAGGCCGGGCCCATGGCGGTGCGCAGGGTTGCGATACCGGCATCGAGATCGGCGAGCGGGGCGTGGAGCAGGTTGATCTGGTTGCCGTGGGTGTCCCAGCCTTCGAGTTGGAAGGCGGCGATGCGGGGGCCGCCGGGGGCTGCGAGCAGGGTGCCGGCGGCGCGGGCGAGGGCGGGGAAACCGTAGGCCTGGGGTGGTGCTGCCATGGTGTGGTCGGCGGCGTCGTCCATCGAGGGGGCATCGAGAGTCGCGCGGTCGAAGCGGGCGGCGCGCAGGCCTTCGGCGATGGCGGGGCCGAACACGGGGTCGGCCCGGTTGAGGGCGGCGATGTTGGCGTAGAGTGCGGGTGAGGGTTTGGCGAACCCGGCCGGGGCGTAGGAGGCGACGGGGGTGGGGCCGCGCAGCAACAGCGGCATGCCCATGCCGACCGCGAGGCCCTGGCCGGTGACGCCGCCGGACGGGAGTTCCGCGATCAGGCGATTGAGCCAGCCGGAGGTGATGCCGACTTGATCGATCCCGGTTTGCAGGAAATCCTGCGCTTCGAAATGGCTGCGGGTGCGATAGGGGCCGGCGATGGCGTGGACCGGCAGGACCTCGTTTTGCTGATAGAGCGCGTGCAGGTTTTTCAGCGCGGGGTGGAAGGCGAAGAAGCCGCCGAGGTCGAGCAGGGTGGATTGCGGCGGTACCAGGGCGGCGCGCAGGGATTGCAGGTTGGGATCGCCGTAGGGCACGACGGCGGCCATGCCATCGAGCGCGCCGCGCAGGAGGACGACGACGAGGCGTTGCGCGGTGGGGGCGCTGGCGAGGGCGAGTTTGGCGCGGCCGGCGACGGCGATGGTGGCGAGGCCGAGCAGGCTGGCGCGGCGGGTGAGGGCGATGTTCATGGAATCCTGGGCGATCTTCATCGCGGCCTATCTCCTTTGGAATTCGGGGGCGGCGAACAGCATGGCGAGGGCTTCGCGCGGCGAACCGGCGGTGGCGATGGCGGTTGCGGTCGCCGGGTGCAGCAGGGGGCCGAGCGATGAGCGGGCGACATCCATCGGCGTGGTGCTTTGCGCGCGGGCGGCGGCGGTGAAGCCGAAATCGACCCTTGCGAGCACCGCGTCCGATCCGGTCCAGTCCGCACCGTGATCGGACCAGCCGTTCGGCAGCGGGGCGGCCCAGAGCGGTTGGCCGAGTTTGCGGAGCGTGCCGAGGTGAAAGCCGACCGGGGCGTTGGTGATGCCGGCGGCGCGGGCGAGCGAGATCGTGTAGTCGAACGGGGTTTTGATTTTGGTCAGCGGTTGCCAGGCGGCGGGCAGGTCGATCAAGGCGGCGGCAGCGGCACCGAGGTTGCCTTTGGTGTCGGTGAGGATGGCGGTGAGGTGGTCGACCGCGGCTTGGGGTGGATGATCGCCGCAGAAATGCCAGGCGAGTTTGCTGGCGAGGGATTGGTAGGTGGTGGGGTGGGTGGCGAGGAAGCGCAGGGCGGCGATGCCGCCGGCCTCGCCGGGCGGGAATTGACGACCGAGCACGGTTTGCGGGCCGGGTTCGTGCGCGAAGGGGCGAAACATGAAGCCGGTGGGTTGGTTTTGCGGATTGACCGACCAGCCGGTGAGCAGCTTGGCCATGTTGGTCACATCGGTCTGGGTGTAGCCGGCGCGCAGGCTGACGGTGTGGAGTTCCATGCATTCGCGGCCGAGGTTTTCGTTCAAGCCACGATGAAAGCGCCGGCCGGCGGGGCTGTTCGGGCCGACCGAGAAAGCGTTGGCGAGGTAGAGCAGCATGGCGGGGTGGCGTTCGGCGGCGAGCACCATATCGGTGAAATTGCCGGTCACGTGCGGGCGGATCGCTTCACGCATGAAGGGGCCAACCAGGGCTTCGATGCCGCCCTGGCGGATCGAGGTGGTGAAGTGATTGGCCCAGAACCAGACCAGGCGCTCGCGGAACGGGGAAGGGGTGTTGATCGTCCAGTCGAGCTGGGCTTTGGCGTCGCCGAGGAACATCGCGCGGCTGAGCGGTTTGAAATTGCCCTTGAGGGGCTGGCCGGCGGCGAGGATGCGTTTGCGTTGCATCGCGTCCGTGCGGTGCGCTTGCAGCGCATCCGCCCCGCTGGGCAGGTTGGCGAAGGAGGGATCGGCGAGGGTCGGGTCTGGTCCCTTGAGCTGGGCGTGCAGCCAGTCGCGCGCATTGGTGGCGGCCGGTGCGGTGCCGCCGGCACCGAAACCGAAGCGGATCATGGCGTGGGTGATGTCGCTGTCCATGAACTGGGTATTAACAGGGTGGCGCGTAGCGAAGTGTTGCAAACTGCGACCGGGCGGTATCGGCCTTGTCGGCTGATTGGACGCAGGGGAATTTTTTGGTCCTGTTTTTGAAAAAAGAAGGCCTTTCTTAACCTTTTCGTGTCTTTATCAGGGAGCAGCAGCAATGATACGAGCTTGCGCATGACGATTGCCCTGGTTTTCCTGCTTCTGACCGCCACACTCGGTGGTTATCTGTCGATTGGCTATCTGCGCGGCACACCGCCGCCGGCCGCGGGGTGGATGTTGGGGCTGGTGCATGGCGTGGTGGGCGCGGCCGGGCTGCTGGAGCTGGTGATCGGGCTCGAACGGCATCCGCCGCCGGCGTCCGCCGGGGTGGCGGGGTTTGGCGTCGGGGCGGAAGCGTTGCTCGGGCTTGCGATTTTGCTGGGGCTGCTGGTGATCATGGCGGCGTGGCGGGGCAAGCGTTTGTCGGGCGTGGTGATCGGCGCGCACGCAAGCGTGGCGATCACGGCGATCGCGCTGGTGTCAGCGATCGTGGCGCTGGGATGAGGTTTACCAGGCGGATTTGCGGTTGGCGCCTGGCGGCTTAGCCGCGCAACGCCCGGACGGTGTGGGCGATGCCGGACCACTGCTGGGCCAGATAGGTGCCGGTGGCCATGGCTTCGGGGGCGGTGGGATCGCCGGTCGGGGTTGGGGTTCGGGCGAAGTCGGCGGTTTGGAAGATGATATCCCAGAGCGGGAAGACGGCGCCGTAGTTGCAGGATTTCTGGCCGGCGGCGAGGATGCCGTGGTGGGTGCGGTGGAAGCGCGGCGAGACGAGCAGGCGGTCGCCGATTTTACCGAAAGAGAGTGTGGTGTTGGCGTGGCTGAGGCTTTCGACGAAGCGCAGCATCAGGATCAGGATGGGAAATTGCAGGGGTGGGATGCCGATGAGCAGACCGATCAGCATGAACCAGAGGAAGCTCAGTCATCTGGCGCTGGGCGTGATGGACGGCGTGGAGCGCGTACCAGATCGAAAACCGGTGCGACAGGCGGTGGCGCCAGTAATCGGTGAAGTCGAGGATGAGGGCGTAGATGGCAAAGGTGATGATCGGGTGGCCGAACAGGGCGGGGATGATGGTTTCGAGCATCGGCGGGACGTAGCCGCGGTCGGCGAGGAAGCCATCGAGTTGAACCTGGGCGGCGTAGAACAGCACGAAGGTCATGATCGGCAGCACGCCGACGCGCGCGAGGAAGGTGTAGAACACGTCGACCAGGATGGGTTTGCTTGTGGTCCAGCGTTCGAGCGGGCGGAGGCGTTCAAGCGGGACGCAGACGGCGTAGGCGAGGATCATCTGCGTGATGCCGTAGACCGCAACGAGGGTCCAACCGAAGGACAGCTCGCTCCATTGCATGAGGCCGGCGCGGTAAAGGATGGGCAGGACGGCGATCTGCTCGATCCACCCGGCGATGTCGTTGAACGGGTGGGTGGGTATGTGCGAGAGCACATGTACCATGATTTGCATCAGGCGAGGCGCATGGCGGCGAGGGCTGGCCGGTCGGTCAGCAGGGTGGAGATGAAGATGCCGTGGGGCGAGCGGCCGACGGTGATGTGGTCGGTGGCGCCGGTGACGGGGTCGTGGATGGCGACGCGCGAGGCGAAGCGCAGCGCGATCCAGAGTTTGCCGTCGGGCGCGAAGCAGAGATCATCCGGGCCGCCGGGCATGGCGATGCGTTTGACGAAGCCGAGGGTTTTGGCATCGAGCACGGTGAGGGAGCCGGCGACGCGGTTGGTGACGTAGAGCTGGGTGCGATCGGGGGTGAGGAAGATGTTGTGGGCACCCTTGTCGGTCAGGATGGTGCGGGTGATGCGGCCGGTTGCGGGGTCGAGCACGGCGACATGGTCGCTGCCCATGATGGCGGTGAGGACGACGCCGTCGTGCCACATGACGCCGGCGGGGGTTTTGCCGACTTTGGTGGTCCAGCGCGGGGTCATGCTCGCGAGGTCGATCGCGACCAGGGTGCCGCTGTCCTGCATCGAGACGAAGACGGTTTTGGAATCGGGCGTGTAGCTGAGGTGCGAGGGCATCGAGCCGAGTTTGAAGCGGTGCGCCAGGGTGAGGCTGGCGGCGTGGTAGACATCGACGTGGTTGAGGCGGAGGCAGGTGATGGTGAGGTAGGTGCCATCCGGGCTGAACCAGAGCTGGTAGGGGTCGGGGATGAGTTTATGGCCGAGTTCGGTGCCGGTTGCGGGGTCGAGGAAGAAGATGGCGTTGCCGGCGGAATCGGCGATCAGGAGTTTTTTGGCGTCCGGCGTGAGGGCCCAGTGGCTCGGTTCGCGGAAAGTGGGTTCGTCGCGCAGGATTTTGCGGGTGGCCATGTCGATGATCGAGACGGTCGCACCGCCGGAATTCAGGACGATCGCGATGGGCGGCTTTGCCGCGGGCGCGGTGGACGGTTTGGCGGCGGAGCGCGCGAGCGCGGGCAGGGCGAGCAGGGACGGTGCGGCGAGCAGGGTGCGGCGGGGGAGCGAGGCTGAACCGGTCATGCGGGTGGTGGGCTTTCATCGGGGTTCACGAAGACCGCGCGCGCCCAGGTGAAGAACACGAGGCTAGTCGTTGCGATCAAAGTATTGTCGGTGCAGGATTGCACGGCAAAGGCGAGGAAGACAAGCCGGATGATGCGGCGCTGGGCGGTGGGCAGCGCAGCGCTGCCCCGCCATAGCCACAGGGTGAGCATGGCGAACAAGAGGAGCGCGCCGATCACGCCGCCTTCGACGGTGATGCGCAGATATTCGTTATGGGCGGCGTTGGTGCCGAGCAGGCGGCCGATGTGGGATTTCATCGAGACGACGGCCTTGCCGGCGCCGACGCCCCAGCCGAGCCAGGGGGATTGGCGGGCGGCGGCTTCGAAGAAGGGCCAGATGAGCTGGCGGTTGGACAGGCTGCCGGCGTCGCCGAGGTTGATCAGATCGACCACGCGGATGACCCTCAGGGCGGAGGCGGCCATCAGCACGATGCCGAGGCTGGCGCTGCCGAGGGCGAGAATTGCGAAGCGGCGGGCGGGGGTGAGGAAGGGCGATGGTGTGATCATTAGGGTGGCGAGGGTGATGAAGCCGGCCATGGCGAGCGGGGAGCGCGCGCCGGTGGCGATGAGGATGATATAGTTCAGGCCGATCCAGGCCAGGTTGCGCGGCCGGCCGGTGCGCAGATATTCGAGCAGGCCGGCGAAGATGGCGATCATCGCGAAGCCGCCGAGAAAGGCCGGGGCGCTGGATGCGGCGAGGCGGATGGCGCCGAGTTGGGTACTGTAGAGTGGGCGGATGCCGGGGGCTGCGAGGGCGATGCCGAAGCCGACCGTGATGGCGGGGCCGATGATGGTGCAGCGGATGATGGTGGCGCGCATCGCCGGACTGAGGCGGAGGTAGCCGGCGGCGAAGGGGGCGGCCGAGCCGATCAGCGAGCGGAGCGAGGCCATCGGGGTCAGGCCGGGCCAGAGGCCGTGGATCGCGCCATCGATGAACATGACGATGAAGGCGTAGGAGGGGTTGAAACGGTCGGCGCGCGGGGCGGTGCGCAGGGCGGCGAGGGCGATGATCAGCAGGCCGGCGGATTTGAGCAGGGCGATGATGAGTTCGTGCGCGCCGATCAGGTCCGACAGCCACATTTCCGGCGTGGTTTCGACTAGGATGAGCCAGAGCGCCATGGCGGCGACTGGGCGGGCGTAGGCGATGGTGGCGGCGACGGCGAGGGCGAGGGCGAACAGGAGCGGGATGATCAGCGGCGGCATCAGCCAGGCGATGGCGCCGACGCCGAGCAGGGCGGTGATGGCGGCCGTGGCGATCGGGTCGCGCCGGGCGATGGCGATCATGGTGGGGCGATCATGTGGGGCGATCATGGGATGGCGGTGATGGTGTAATGCTCGTCGGGCGCCGCAGTCTGGGCGTGGATGGTGAAGCCGGCGGCGGCGAGCAACGCGGTGACGGTGGCGGGGGCGGTGCGGCGGCTCAGTTTCGCACCCATGGCACCGGCGCCGGCGGGATCGTATTCCGCGATGAACAGGATGGCGTGGGGCGGCATGATGGCGTGCAGGCGGCGCAGGGCGGTGGTCGGGTCGTTCATGTGGTGCAGCGCGTCGGTCAGCATGACGCGATCGGGCGGTGCGGGGAGGGGCGGCAGGGCTTCGGCGGTGCCGGTGATGGCGTGCAGTGGCAGCGCGCGGTTGGTGGCTTGTTCGTTGATGTGGGCGATGCATTCGGCATCGGGGTCGATCGCGATGATCCGGCCGCCGGGGGCGACCAGGGCAGCGTATTCGAACGAGAGCGCGCCGGAGCCGGCGCCGATGTCGAGCACGATCATGCCCGGGGCGATGCCGGCAGCTGCGGCCCAGAGGGCGGCGAGGTGACGCTTCTGAGCCTGGCGGGTGATCAGGCGGGCGAGGCGGGTGTCGTCGGCTTGCATTGCGGGGTTCATGGGGTGACTCTAGCTTGGTGGGGATTAGATTCAAGAGAATTCAACTTTAAGGCGAGGTTAAGGATGAGGAAGGATCGGGGTAGACTTCTTTTTTTGAAAAAAAAGAAGCAAAAAAACTTTATTCATCGGGGCCCCTGCCGGTGAAACCGCCCATGCCCCCGAGTCAAAAAGTTTTTTGCTTCTTTTTTCCAAAAAAGAAGTCTTTCGCTTGCCTTTCTTGCCGCTGGACGCGCGGCTGATGCGCCTCCAGGCAACCATCACCGGCACCGGCCCGGATGTGGTGTTGTTGCACGGGCTGTTCGGTTCGGGCCGCAATCTGGGTGTGATCGCGCGCGGTTTGGCGGGGCGGTTCCGGGTGATTGCGCTCGATGCGCGCAATCATGGTGCGAGCGGTCATGCCGCGGACATGCGGTATGCCACGATGGCGGCGGATGTGGCGGAGACGATGGCGGCGCTGGGGGTGGGGCGGGCGCGGGTGGTCGGGCATTCGATGGGCGGCAAGATCGCGATGATGCTGGCCTTGGTGGATCCGGCGCTGGTCGAGCGGTTGGCGGTGCTGGATATTGCGCCGGTCGCGTATGGACATGAGCATGATTTGTTTGTCGCTTCGATGCGGGGCTTGGCGTTATCGCCGGATTTGACCCGGCAGCAGGCCGATGCGGCGTTGGCGGGGGCGATCCCTGATCCGGCGTTGCGGGGGTTTCTGCTGCATAATCTGGTGTTGGGTGCCGCGCCGCGCTGGCGGTTGGGGCTGGATGAGATTGCCGGGGCCATGGGCGATCTGGTTTCGTGGCCTGAGGGGTTGTCGGGGTCGTATCCGGGGGGTGTGCTGTTCTTGCGGGGGGCGCTGTCGTCTTATGTGCCGGAGTCGGCGTATGGCGCGATTCGGCGATATTTTCCGGCGGCGGTGATCGAGACGATCGAGGAGACCGGGCATTGGCTGCATGCCGAGAAGCCGCAGGCGGTGGTGGCGGCGTTGGAGGGGTTTTTGGGGTAGGTGCGCGCGATTCCAGCCAAGGCATGGTATCGTGCGCACCGCCTGGGCAGCTTGCGTGTTGTTCCTGCCTGTTGATGGCAAGGCTGCCACGGCGCCGGCGCCAAATGCGGTTGAGTGGGTAGTGCGGCTTGCGAGTGGTGGATGCGACGAGGCGGCGTTCGCCGGCTGGCTGGGTCAGGCGCGGTAGCCGCCCAGTGTGCAGATATGCGCCCAGTGTTCGGGGCTGATCGGGCAGACCGACAGGCGGGACAGGCGGATCAGGGCGATGCCGGCGAGGGCGGGGTCGGATTTGATGGTGGCCAGGGTGACCGGGTGGGGCAGCGGGGCGCGGGCCTGCATATCGACGGCGACCCAATCCTGGGGTTTGGCGGTGGGCTCCATGCTGGGGTCGGGGTAGGCTTCGCGCACGATTTTGACCACGCCGACGATCTCGCGGCCGATGTTGGAGTGGTAGAAGAACGCGAGATCGCCCAACCGCATGGATTTGAGGTTGTTTTTCGCCATGTGGTTGCGCACGCCGGTCCAGGGCTCGATGCGGTTGGCGACCTGCTGGTCCCACGAGAAGGCGTCGGGCTCTGATTTGACCAGCCAGTAGTTGGGCATCGGGCGGCTCAGGGTGTGATGGCGCCGTCGCGCACGACGGTGCGGAACGCGCGGATTTCGACGCGATCGAACAGGCCGGCGCGGGAATAGGGGTCGTTGGCGACCAGGGTTTCGGCCATCGCGCGGTCGGGCACTTCGTAGATGATGGTCGAGCCACAGGGATTGCCGCCGTCATCGAGCAGAGGACCGCCGAAGACGATGTTGCCGGCGATTTCGGTGAGGTAGGCGATGTGGTCCGGCCTGGTCTGTTTGCGGATGGGCAGACCATCGGCGCGGTCGTGGGCGATCAGGATGAATTGCATGGCGATCTCCTTTTATTTTCGGTCGCGCCGTGTTTGCCACGATTGTATGATATATAACAACGCCAAGATGTGATCGGCGTGGCCGGCGCAAACGCGGCAAAGGGGATGGCAAAGCGTCGATTTCGTATTAGACCTTGTGCATGGGACGGACAGGAATGCCGGATTACACCGGGGATATCGATGCCAGAGCGATCGGTGCACCGCAGTCGAAAGCGGGGGCGTGGCTGCATCGCTTTGCCAATCCCGGGCGGTTCCAGCGCCTGGTGCAACCGATTTTGCCGTGGCTGACAATGGTGGCGTTCGTGACCACCGTGGTCGGGCTGGTGTGGGGGTTTTTCTACGCGCCGGCGGACTGGCAGCAGGGCATCGCTTCACGGATTATGTATGTGCACATCCCGGCCGCCTGGGTGGCGATGAACGGGTATGCGGCGCTGGCGATCTGTTCGCTGCTGTCGATCGTGTGGCGGCATCCGTTGGCGGATATCGCGGCCAAGGAGATCGGGCCGGTGGGTGCGGGATTTACCGCGCTCTGCCTGATTTCCGGCTCGCTGTGGGGGCGGCCTGAATGGGGCACGTACTGGGTTTGGGATGCGCGGCTGACCTCGGTTCTGATTTTATTGTTTTTGTATCTTGGGCATATGGCGCTGATCCGCGCGTTCGATAATCCGCAGCATGGCTATCGGGCGGCGGCGATTCTCGGGCTGGTGGGTGCGGTCAATCTGCCGATCATCGTGTTCAGTGTTTACTGGTGGAACACGCTGCATCAGGGCAATTCGATTTCGGTAACCGGGCCATCGAAGATTTATGTGACCATGCTGTATCCGCTGATCATCTGCACGGTCGGGTTTTATCTGGCGTTTGCGGCGATGTGTCTGGGGCGGATTTCGAGCGGGATCATGGAGAACCGGGCGCGCGCGCTGCTGCTGGCGCGGGCCGAGCGGGGTGGGGCGTGATAAAACATGTTATGCCCTATGTGCTGGGCAGCTATGGGGCCACGATCGTGATTCTGGGGGTTTTGTCGCTGACGTCGCTGCTGCGTTATCGCGCGGCGCGGCGGCGGTTGGCTGCGGTGGAGCCACGCGGGCGGCGGGGGCGGGATGCGATGCAGGGTGAACAATCATGATGAGTCGCAAGACGCGCCGGTTGTGGCTGGTGGTGGCGTGCGGCGCGGGGGTTTCGTGCGCGACGGCGCTGATGCTGGTCGCGTTTCGGTCCAGCCTGTCGTTTTTTCTCTCACCGCAGGAGGTGATCGCCAAGCATCCCGCGCCGGGCATGGTATTCCGGCTGGGCGGGGTGGTGCAGGCCAATACCGTGGTGATGGGCACGCGCGATAGCCGTCCGTACACGACGTTCCGGATTACCGATGGCCAGGCCTCGATCCCGGTGGTGTTTACCGGCGTGCTGCCCGGGCTGTTCCGCCAGGGGCAGGGGGTGGTGACGGTGGGGACGATGGCCAAGGGCGATCGGGAGTTCATGGCCGATACCGTGCTGGCGAAGCATGGCGCGAGCTATATGCCGGCACCGGTCGAGCAGGCGTTGCGCAAGGCGGGCAAGTGGAACCCGAAATTCGGGCCGGCGCCCAATGCGGCGACGTGGGATGATAAATCACCGCGCACCATCGAGGCTGATAACAATGGATGATCGATCGATCGTAGTGACCCGCAGGTTGGCCGTATGATCCCCGCGCTGGGTCATTTTGTCCTCGCGCTCGCGCTGGCGATTGCCGCGGCGCAGGCGGTGATCGGGTTGTTCGGGCCGATGCTGCGGGACCGGCTGGTGCTGCGGGCGGCACCGGCGCTGGCGATCAGCCAGTTCATCATGCTGGGCTTGGCGTTTGCGGCGCTGGTGTGGTCGGGCGTGGTGTCGGATTTCACGGTGCGCAATGTCGCCGAATTTTCATCGAGCACGACGCCGCTGTTTTACCGGATCACCGGCACCTGGGGCAATCATGACGGCTCGATGCTGCTGTGGTGCCTGATATTGTCGCTGTGCGGCGCGACGGTGGGGGTGTTCGGCAACAATATTCCGACCAGCCTGCGCGCCCGCGTGCTGGGCGTGCTCGGGCTGGTTTCGGGCGGGTTTTTGCTGTTCACGCTCGCCGTGTCCGACCCGTTCCGCCGGATCTGGCCGCCACCGCTGCATGGCGCGGGGGTGAACCCGATTTTGCAGGACCCGGGGCTCGCGGTGCATCCGCCTATTCTCTACACCGGTTATGTCGGCTTTTCGATCGCGTTCGCCTTTGCGGTGGCGGCGTTGATCGAGGGGCGGGTCGATGCCGCCTGGGGGCGCTGGGTGCGGCCGTGGACGCTGGTGTCGTGGATTTTCCTGACCTGCGGGATTTGTTTCGGGTCGCTCTGGTCGTACTACACGCTGGGCTGGGGCGGGTTCTGGTTCTGGGACCCGGTCGAGAACGTCGCCCTGCTGCCGTGGCTGACCGGCACCGCGCTGCTGCATTCCGCGATCGTGGTCGAGAAGCGCGAGGCGCTGAAGACCTGGAGCGTGCTGCTCGCGATCGCGACGTTTTCGCTCAGCCTGTGCGGCACCTTCCTGGTGCGGTCGGGGCTGCTGAATTCGGTGCATGCCTTTGCGGCTTCGCCTAATCAGGGTCTGTTCATTCTGGTGCTGCTGGCGCTGACCATCGGCGGGTCGTTGCTGTTGTTTGCGATCCGCGCGCCGGTGCTGGCGGCGACGGGGATGTTCGCGCCGGTTTCGCGCGAGGGCGCGCTGATTTTGAACAATGTGTTCCTGTGCATCATCGCGGCGGTTGTGTTCACCGGCACGATGTATCCGCCGTTCGTCGATCTGGCGTTCGGGATGCAGATTTCGGTGGGCGCGCCGTTCTATGACCAGGCGGTGTTGCCGATGGTCGCACCGCTGATCCTGGCGATGGCGGTGGGGCCGATGCTGCCGTGGAAGCGCGGCGCGATCGGGCCGGCGCTGGTCAAGGTGTGGTACGCCGCCGTCGCGGCGCTGATCGTGTTCGCCTATTACGCGTTCCAGCGCCATTTCATCGCCGCGCTTGGGCTGGCCGGTGCGGTGTGGGTGATGATCGGCGCGTTGATCGATATCGGTGAGCGGGTGCGGTTGTTTCGCGTGCCGCTTGGGCAATCGTTCGCGCGGCTGGGCACGATCCCGCGGGCTTCGGTGGGTGCGGCACTCGGGCATTTCGGGTTCGGGGTGGTGGTGCTCGGCATCGCGGGGATGACCTTGCGGGTGCATGACGTGACGGTGCTGCATCCCGGCCAGTCGGTCGCACTGGGCGGTTTCAACTGGAAGCTCGATTCGATCGTGCCCGCCACCGGGCCGAATTATACCGCGCGCAAGGCGACGATTACCGTGACGCGGCATGGCAAGCTGGTGATGGTGCTGAAACCCGAGCGGCGCTATTTCACGGCGCAGAAGGTCAAGACCGTGGCGGCGGCGATCCGCACCAATGGCGTGCGCAACATGTTCGCGACGTTTGCCGGCGAGGATAATTCCGGCGGCGGCGAGTTCCGGTTCAATGTGCATCCGTTCGCCCCCGAGATCTGGTTGGGCGGGTTCATCATGGCGCTGGGCGGGGCGATTTCGTTGAGCGACCGGCGGTTCCGCATCGGGGCGCCGGCGCGGGCGAAGCTGCGCAAGCCGGCCGGTTCGGCCACGGTCTAGCGGCGTCATGGCCACGATGCTGACCCGACGGCTGATGTTCGGCCTGCCGCTCGTCGTGGTGGCGGCGGGGGGCGTGGCATCCTACGCGCTGCTGGAGCGGATGGGCCGGGGGACGTATAATCCGCAGGCGTTCAACAATCCGCTGGTCGGGCACAAGGTGCCCGAGTTTGCGCTGCCGGGGCATGACGGGCATGCCGGGTTCGATCAGGCGGCGATCATGGCGCAGAAGCGGCCGTTGCTGGTGAATTTTTTCGCCTCCTGGTGTGTGCCGTGCGTCGAAGAGGCGCCGTATCTCGATGCGATCGCCAAATCGGGGCTGGATATCTGGGGCATTGCCTATCAGGACAAGGCAGCGCCGCTCGATTTGTATCTGGCGAAGAACGGCGATCCGTACCGGCGGCTCGCGAGCGATGCCGAGGGGCGGGTTGCGATCAACTGGGGGGTTTATGGCGTGCCGGAGAGTTTCCTGATCGCGCCGGGCGGCGAGGTGCGCTGGCATACCGCCGGGCCGCTGTTTCCGGAGATCATCGAGGATCAGCTCAAGCCGGCATTGCAGCGGCTGACATGAAGCGCCTGGTGGTCATGGCGCTGGTCGGGCTGGGTCTGGCGCTCGGGATTGCGGCGGCCGATACACCGACCACGATCCGGCGCGACGGGGTGGTGCTGACGATTCCGCAGGAAAAGCGGGCCGAGGTGATCGGCGATCGGCTCCGGTGCCTGGTGTGCCAGAACGAGACGGTGGAGAATTCGCAGGCCGGGCTTGCCAAGCAGTTTCGCGGCATCATCCGCCGGCGGGTGGTGAAGGGCGAGACCAACCAGCAGATCGTCGATTTCATGGTGCATCGCTATGGGATTTTTGTGCTGCTGAAGCCGCCGTTGATCCCGCTGACCTGGCTGCTGTGGTTTTCGCCGGTGATCGCGCTGGCGTTGGGCCTGCTGGTGTTGCTGCTGGCGCGGCGGCGCAAACAACAGGGGGCACCCCCGCTTTCGCCCGACGAGCGTGATCGTCTGAAGGAATTGCTGTCGTGATCTGGCTATGGATGGCGGTGCTGTCGCTGGTGGCGGTGGCACCGGTGTTGGTTGTGTGGCTGCGGCGCGGCACGATCCGGTATCGGCGGGATACGGCGGTGGCGCTGCATCGGTCGCAGCTCGAAGAAATCGAGCGCGACCGGGTGGATGGGCGGCTGCCGGAGGCCGAGTTCCAGGGTGCGAAGCTCGAGGTGCAGCGCCGGCTGCTGGTGGCGGATTCGATTCCCGAGCCGGCGGCGGATGGGCGGGCGCGTGGTCTGCTGATCGCGACGCTGGTGGCGATTCCGGTTGCCGCGGTTGCGCTGTTCGTGCCTGGCGGCTTGCCGTTCGTGCCATCGGAGCCGCATTCGGCGGTGCTGCACGCGCAATCGGCGGCGCGGGCGCAGGATGATGCGCTGATCGCGAAGCTGGAGCAGAAATTGTCGCAGATTCCGCCGCATTCCGAGCAGGCGCGGCAGGGGTATCTGCTGCTGGGCCAGGCGCTGGTGAGCCAGAACAAACTGGCGGCGGCGGCGAAGGCGTGGACCGTCGCGTTGGGGTTGAAGTTCAACGCGACCCTGGCGGCGGAGACCGCCGAGGCGGAAACCGAGGCGGCCGGCCATGTGACGCCAACGGCGCTGACCCTGTTTCATCAGGCGCTGGACAAGGCGCCGGCGAATGCGCCGTGGCGCTCGCTGGCCGAACAGCGGCTGCGCGAGGCGGCGGTGACCTTGCCGGCGCCGCAGGGCGATGCCACATCTAAACCATGACCGAAACGACGAAGCCGGCCGAGACCAAACCCGAACCGAAGCCGATGCCCAAGGAGATCGGCGGCCCGAAAGGCCCCGAGCCGACGCGGTACGGCGATTGGGAACGCAACGGGCGGTGCACGGATTTCTGAGCGTTCGTCGATGAGCCGGGCGCATCAGTATCGCACCCGCCTGCGCTGGACCGGTAACGCTGGTTCCGGCACCAGCGCCTATCGCGCTTACGGACGTGATCATGCGGTGGGGGCTGCCGGGCGGCCTGACCTGTTGCTGTCGTCCGACCCGGCGTTTCGGGGTGATCCGGCACGGTGGAACCCGGAATTGTTGCTGCTGGCGGCGATATCGTCATGTCATCAACTCTGGTATCTGCATCTGTGCGCGGAGGCCGGTGTTGTCGTGCTGAATTATCAGGACGATGCCGAAGCGATCTTGACCGAGGAGGCGTCCGGCGCGGGGCAGTTTACTGCCGTGACGCTGCGGCCGCGCGTGACGATCGCTGCGGCATCGGATGCGGCGGCGGCACTTCGATTGCATCATGATGCCAATGCGATGTGCTTCATCGCGCGCTCGCTCAACCTTCCGGTGCATCACGAACCGTCCATTGTGCGGGCGGATGCGGCGGCTATTCATGAAACTTTAACTTCTAGGATTTAGACATGGCTCAAGTGGCGTTCATCGGCCTCGGCGTGATGGGATTTCCGATGGCGGGGCATCTGGCCGCCGGTGGGCATGACGTGACGGTGTATAATCGCTCGGCGGCGAAGGCCGAGGCGTGGGTGGCCAAGCACGGTGGGCGGGCGGCGGCGACGCCGCGTGCGGCGGCCGAGGGGCAGGAGTTCGTGTTTGCCTGCGTCGGCAACGATGACGATCTGCGCTCCGTCACGATCGGGGCGGATGGCGCGTTTGCGGGCATGGCGGCGGGGGCGTTGTTCGTTGATCACACTACCGCTTCGGCGACCGTGGCGCGGGAATTGGCGGCGGCGGCGGACGGAAAATTCGGCGTGCTGGATGCGCCGGTTTCCGGCGGTCAGGCCGGGGCGGAGAACGGCCGGCTGACCGTGATGATCGGCGGCGGTGCTGATGATTTCGCGCGCGCGAAGCCGGTGATCGGGTGCTATGGCGCCAATATCAGCCATATCGGCGCGGCCGGCGCCGGGCAGTTGGCGAAAATGGTCAATCAGATCTGCATCGCCGGCGCGGTGCAGGGGCTGGCCGAAGGGCTCGCCTTCGCGCAGGCGGCGGGGCTCGACCCCGAGGCGGTGATCGGCGCGATTTCGAAGGGTGCGGCGCAAAGCTGGCAGATGGAAAACCGCTGGAAAACCATGGTTTCCGGCACATTCGACTTCGGCTTTGCGGTGGACTGGATGCGCAAGGATCTGGGCATCTGCCTGGAACAGGCGAAGGAGACCGGTGCGCGCCTGCCGGTGACGGCGCTGGTCGATCAATTCTACGCCGATGTGCAGGCGATGGGCGGGCGGCGGTGGGATACTTCGTCGCTGATCGCGCGATTGGGTGCGTCGAAATAATATCAGAACAATTGGGCGTTGATCGCCAGCGCCTTGCGGCAGCGGGGCGTGTTGGCCAACGCGCCGCCATTGTTCTCACAATTGACGATTTCCCGCATCAATTGATGCGGATGCTTGTGATAATAAGTTGTGGTGCTGTCGGCGCAGCCGGACAGGATCAAACTCGTGAACAACGCCAGAATAAAAGCAAGCGGTTTCATGGTTCTAACGGTAACACTTCATGTGGCAGCGGCGCAATCGTTACGATTCGGGCGACAGGGGCGGTCATCGCGGTTTGATCTTGTTTTGCGACGGTGAGGGCGTGCTAAATGTTGACCTCTGATTTGCGGAAATGCTGATGGTCCGTTTGTTTCTGCGACGTTGGGGTATTTTTGTTCTTGCCGCCTTCCTTTTGTCGGCTTGCGCGGCGTCCCAAGTCGTTCACATCGATCCGGCGTCGCCGCGATCCGGCTATGTTGGCGGCACTGGCCGCCTCGAAAGTTCAATTTTCGGCGACCGGATTGGTCTTCATCTTGTACTTTCGCCGGTCGGTGCTGGGCCACGTCGCGTCGCTTGTGCTGGACCCTATGACTTCAATCCGGTTCCGATGAAAATCACCGTTCCGTTGCACTGTAGCGACGGGACGACAGGGTTTATCATCGTGGATCGACTGCATAACGATGCAAAATCCGGTATTGCTCATTTTCGTCTTGCCGATGGTGCAAACGGCTATTTGTATTTTGGGTCGGTCGGGCCGCCTCCCGTATCTTGCGGATGCGCATCGCCACCGGCGCACTATTGGCTCCTGTTTTTTTCGACGGATTCTTCGAGTCTGAGCCAGGTTGCGCGAAGTACTTTGAGTAATTGTGTTCGAAGGATCAAACAGCACCATCCTGCGCCGATCTCGATTGCAGGCAACACAGATCGGGCCGGGAGTGCGTAACCGTTCACACCCCCCGGGTCAGACCGCTATCCGGGCAGGGATGGTGGGTAGCAGATTGTTAGCTCGTGCGGCGGTGATGAGGGCGCAGGCATAG
>NZ_NCJX01000162.1:0-2628 GCF_002282635.1 Acidiphilium sp. 34-64-41
GGGGAAAGCCAGTTCGTCACGCTGGTGAATGTCAATGGCCGCCATGGCGGGGGCCACTAGCCCTAGTGGGTGTCTGAGTCAACCGGATAGGCACGGAAAGAACAATCATTCCATTTAAAAATCGATTACAGAGTCGAGAGGAGACGGATTGTTTACTATGTGGTTATGCGCCTTTATTTTGCCTTATCCGGGTATGGTAGACCTGGTCTTTATCGGAATTGACATGAAAAAGCCCGAATTGACATCATCGCGGCATTACGGCGCGGACAGGAAGCTCGCGCTGCGCGTGCACTTACGCGCGGATGCGCGTTACACCGTGAACTGCTCGCGGATGATGCGTTCGGACAGGGCGCGATCGGGGTCGGATAATATCCGGGCGCAGACCGAGCGGTCTTCGCTGGCGGCGACCGAGATGACGCGGCGCACCTCGGTCGAGTCGGCGACGGCGGAGACCGGGCGTTTTTCCGGCTCCAGGATTTCGAACACGACCTCCGACGACGATGGCAGCAAAGCGCCGCGCCAGTGCCGCGGGCGGAACGCGGCGATCGCGGTGAGCGGCAGCAGATTGGCGGTGAGCGGCACGATCGGGCCGTAGGCCGACAGGTTGTAGGCGGTGGACCCGGCCGGGGTGGAGATCAGCACACCGTCGCCGATCAGTTCGGGCATGCGGATTTTACCATCGACCAGAATGCGGATTTTGGCGGCCTGGCGGAGTTGGCGGAGCAGGCTCACCTCGTTGAAGGCGAGCGCTTCCTCGACCGCGCCGGTCATGGTGACGGCGTGCATCCGCAGCGGGTGCAGGTCGTTGCTCATGGCGCGCGCGATGCGGGCGGGCAGGTCGGCTTCGGCGAAGTCGTTCATCAGGAAACCGACCGAGCCGCAGTTCATGCCATAGACCGGCAGTTTGTAGTCGAGCATGCGGTGGATGGTTTCCAACATCAGCCCATCGCCGCCGAGGGCGACGACCACTTCGGCCTCCTGCGGCGCGACGGTGCCGTAGGCGGCGACCAGTTTTTCCCTCGCCGCGCGCGCCTGTTCGGTCGCGGCGGCGGCGAAGTGGATTTTGGTCACACCAGTTTTCGGTGTTCGAGAACCGGCATATCGGCGCGGTGTTTGGCGGATTTCGCGAGATCGATCCGCGCCGTCACGAAGCCCGGACCATCCGAGCAACGGGCGGTGACGATGCCCCAGGGGTCGGCGATCAGCGAGTTGCCGTAGGTGACGCGCGGTTCGTTCGACCCGTCGAAATGCGTGCCGGTGCAGGCGGGGGCGGCGATCCAGCACTGGGTTTCGATCGCGCGGGCGCGCAGCAGCACTTCCCAATGGTCCTTGCCGGTCTGTAAGGTGAAGGCAGCGGGGACCAGAATGATGTCGGCCCCGGCGCGGCGCAGCGCGAGGTAGAGTTCGGGGAAGCGCATGTCGTAGCAGATGGTCAGGCCGATGGTGGCGGCGCCGAGCTTGAAAGTGACGAGCTGGTCGCCCGCGCCGTAGATGGCGCTTTCGCGGTAGCCCTGGCCATCCGGCGTGACGATGTCGAACAGATGGATTTTGCGGTAGCGGGCGATTTCGGTGCCGGTGGGGTCGAACACCAGCGTCGTGTTGAACAGCTTGTCGCCGCCCGATTCACCAATGGAGCCGCCGTGGACGTGGATTTGATGGGTGCGCGCCATCTCGCGCAGAAACTCATAGGCCGCACCGCCGGTGCCGCCGGGTTGCGGCAGGGTTTCGGCGGCGGCGAATTTGGTCGCACGGTCGCCGCCGAGGCAGGTCCAGATTTCCGGCAGGGCGATCAGCTGTGGCCGATCCTGCGCCACCGCGGCTTCGATCAGGCCGCGCGCCTGGGCGATGTTTGCAGCCTTGTCGGCGCCGGGTGCGAGCTGAATGGCGGTGAGACGGAGCGGATCATGCATGGTCGGTATGGTGCGCCAAGTGCCGTGCGCAAGCAAGATCGTGTGATGCGATCCGCGCGCCATTCGGTTGCAATCGGGACGCGGTCGAGGCTTGGTGCGCGCGCCGGATCTGAGGCGTTGTGAGGCGCGGGGTTCTGGATGTGCTCATGACGGGCGTTATGTTGTTTCGTAATCGTAATGAAATAAGCGCGGTGGGGTGGTGGGTTCGGTGCGGGTTGGTGGTCGTTGCGTCCGGTCCTCGGTGGTTGGCTGCGTCCAGGCCGGGGGCGGATCGGGAGGGAGCCAGACGGCGGGCGGTGGGGCGGGGTCGCGCTGCATGGCCGCGGCCGGCGCTGGTTGGGGGATTGCGAGGATGGCCGGGCGTTCGATGCCGAGGGCTTCGAACAAGGGGCGGAGGATGCGACCGATGGCGGGGTTGGTTTCGATCAGCTCGGCCATGGTGGGGTCGGCGAGCAGGTCGCGGAGTTGCTGGGCGGGGTAAGTAACGGCCGCGGGCATATCGTGCGTGCCGGGGAAAACGCGGGGGAGCCAGCCGAAACCATCCGGCAGGGATGGGCGCTTGGCGCGGTTGGGTTTGGCGGGCGTGAGGCGCTTCCGGCTTGGGGTGGGGCCGCGCAGGACAGCGCGCGCGAAGCGGGCGGCGATGCTGGTGAGGCGCTGCCAGATGGCGATGATTTTGGCCCCCGGAAGGTGTTGCGCGTGGCCCTGGTTGACGGCG
>NZ_NCJX01000163.1:0-2582 GCF_002282635.1 Acidiphilium sp. 34-64-41
GGGGGAAAGCCAGTTCGTCACGCTGGTGAATGTCAATGGCCGCCATGGCGGGGGCCACTAGCCCTAGTGGGTGTCTGAGTCAACCGGATAGGCACGGTTTATCATTCATTTTTACGAATCCAAAGTGATATTATATTCAGGTTACTGTATAGTAGAAATCTTCATTGAGAAATGTAGGATGGGTATCCCTTGATACCCATCAATCCAACCACACCACCCCACCTCAGCCCCCCTTCCTCCCAACAAACTGCGTAAACACCCGCTCGGTCACATCCGAAATATAATGCTCCATCCCCTCGGCATCCGCCTCGGCAACCTCGCTCGGCACCCCCAGCGTCTCCAGCACAAGCACCACCAGCCGATGCCGCACCCGCGCCCGCTCGGCCATGCGCGCACCCGCCTCGGTCAGAAAAACCCCGCGATACGGCTCAGACATCGCCAACCCCTGGCGCTTTAACCGGTTGATCGTCTTCGCCGCCGTCGGATGCGCCACCCCCATCCGCCGCGCGATATCGACCAGCCGCGCCTCACCGGCATCCGCCAACAAATCCGCGATCAGCTCGACATAATCCTCCAGCAGCGCCGTCGCCTGCGCATCCCGCACCCGCCCAAACCGCCGCGCCTGCGCCGGTTCCGATGGCAATGTCCGCGCCCCACCCGCCTTGGTCATCGCGCCCCTCTGTTCGCCGCGTCCCGGCCGCCGCTGTTGACTCTGTTAGACCTATAACTTTATCATGTAGCCATGGCAACAATTGATACCCTCATGAACAACGAACCGACCGTTCACCAGGATGCCGCATTTTACGCTGCCCGCCGCACCATGACCTGGCAGCGCAGCACAATCTCGCCCCGCCTGCGGCTGCTGCTCTGGTCCCTGCGGCTCTACGTGGTGCTCATGCTCGCAGTCGTCGCCATCGCCCTCGCGCGCCTCCTGCAATGAGCCGCGCCGACCCGGCCGCGCCCACCACCCCCTCGCACGAGGATTTCGATCGCGCGGCCGACCGCCAAACCATTCTACGCGCCCGCGGTCACAGATCCCGCTGGTTCGGCGCCCGCGTCCTGCTGCTCCTGGTCGGTCCCGGCGTCATCACCTTCCTCGGCGAGAACGATGCCCCGAGCATGTTGTCCTACGCCGCCACCGGCGCGCAATTCGGCATCGGCTTCTTCCTGCCCTTCATCCTGTTCACCTTCGCGATCGGTTTCGTGGTGCAGGAAATGGTCGCCCGCGTCGGCGCCGCCACCGGCCAGGGCCATGCCGAACTCATCTTCGCCCGGTTCGGCCGGTTCTGGGGCGGCTTCGCGATGCTCGATCTCACCGCCGGCAATTTTCTGACCCTCGTCACCGAATTCATCGGCATCCGCGCCGGCCTCGGCTATTTCGGCGTCCCCCCCGCCGTTGCGGTCGGCGGCAGCATCCTGGTGATCGGCCTCGCGATCTCGACCTCGCGCTACCGCACCTGGGAGCGTTTCGCGATGGCTCTGGCCCTGGGCAACGCCATCTTTCTCCCCGTCGCCCTGCTCGCCCACCCCGATGCCACGGCGATCGGCCACGCCATGCTCACCTGGAGCCCACTGCCCGGCGGCCTGAAGCCGGGCACGATCACTTTGATGATCGCCGACATCGGCGCCACCGTCACACCCTGGATGCTGTTTTTCCAGCAGGGCGCCGTGGCCGACAAAGGGCTGACATCGACGGAATTATCCGGCGCGCGGATCGACACGCTGATCGGCACGCTCCTCGCCGCGACCTTCGCCATCGCCGCGGTGGTCGCCACCGCACCCTTGTTCGCGCACGGCATCAGCGCCGGCAATTTCCAGACCGCCCAGTTCGCCGAGGCCCTGCAACCCCTGATCGGCCGCCTCGGCGCCTCATTGTTCGCGATCGGCATTTTCGAGGCCGGGCTGGTCGCGGCCATCGCGATATCGACCTCATCGGCCTACGCCTTCGGCGAAGTCACCGGCACCGCCCATAGTCTGAATGCGACAATGCGCGACGGCTGGCGCTTCTACGCCGTCCTGCTCGGCTCCGCCTGCGCCGCCGGTGGCCTGACCCTGATCCCCGGCGCCCCGCTCGAAGACATCGTCATCCTGGTCAACGTCGTCGCAACCCTCGCCATGCCGCCCGCCCTGCTGTTTCTCATCGTCATCGCCAACGATGCCGAAATCATGGGCAAACACCGCAACGGCCGCCTGGGCAACATCGCCGGCATCGGCGTCACCCTCTTCCTTGTCGCCTGCGGCCTCACCTTCGCCGCCACGGTCCTGTTGCCGCACCTGTTCAACTAACGATTGCCCCCAACCCCACAACGTCATTGCGAGCACAAACCCGTAGGATTTGTATCCCTTGATACCCATCACCCAAGCCCTCAACCCCACAACGTCATTGTGAGCACAAACCCGTAAGATGGGTATCCCTTGATACCCATCACCCAAGCCCCCAACCCCACAACGTCATTGCGAGCGCAGCGCGGCAATCCAGCCCAGCCACACCCCTAAACCAAAAATTCTAACGCACCCCTAACAAACCCCTTTCTCACCCCCCACCCTCTATGTTTATCTCCCCCCATGATCTCGAACGCGCC